>NZ_JAYGHR010000080.1:0-78815 GCF_034932365.1 Limnoraphis robusta BA-68 BA1
ACGCCTCCCGAGAGACTGATCTCTGCTTAAGTGGGGAAACCCAGTTGAGTAAGTCAACTCATAGAAAGAGGAAACCCAAACAGTGATGTTTGGAATCTCCGTCGTTTACGGCGGAGAGGATGTCAAACAATACTTAGAATTTAGCTTGTCGGAATTTTAGATAGGTGCTAACGTGAAGTCGTGGGGTTCTATGTACTGTCAAGTCACTGACTTTAAGCCCAAGGCAGAATGACTAATTTTCGTGATTCTGTCCGTTTGATTCACAAGTTCAACTCTTGAACGGGAGATTATTGCTGAACAACGGGTAAATTCCAGATCAGTTCTCCCATCAGGTCGAGAGCCATCAATGGGGCTATCAAAGTGAGGCAGGTTGCCACACGTGTAATTTCAAGGAAAAAATCATGCTCAAATCCCTTCTGTTGAGAAGCCTAGCTGGATCTTTTGTTCTCTTTAGTATTAGTAGTTTTCCTGCTCATAGTCAAACTTTGACTTCTGTTCCGCAGTCTGTTTTAGCACAAGCCGCCTCTCCAACGCAAGTAACTCCGGACGAATTACAAAAATTTGCGGAAGCCTTTAAGAAGCTACGAGCAATTGAAGTTGAAGCTGAACAGAGAATGGCTCAAGCGGTTCAAGAAGAGGGTTTAACCCCCCAAAGATTTGTTGAGATTGGACAAAGCCAGCAAAGTCAGGAATCTGCCTCTAGTGGGGTTTCGGCTGAAGAACAGCAGAAATTTGACAAAGCATTGGTGAAAGTTAGAGAGATTCTGGAAAATACAGAAACGCAGAAGTATGAAGCGGTACAAAGTCAAGGATTAGAAGTCGAAAGATTTCAAGAAATTATCGTCGCCATTCAAGCCAATCCCGCACTCAAACAACAAGTTGAACAAATGCTTCAAAATTAATTGAGGTTAGATTAACCTATGGAGTGGTTTATAGATTACCGTCGTAATAATTTAACTTTTTTCTACTCCATCAATCAATATCAATTTTTCAAGATTATAGTAGAGAGTGATTGAGCTTTCTACTTTTTTTATGCTTAGATCAGCACTGTTAAAGCCCAATCCAATATTAACTAAACCCTATCATTTTTAAGATAAAGGAATTTTTGTTGTTTGTCAAAGTTTTTTAAAAATTATAAGTTTAACCTAAAAATAACTTCATCATAAACTCTATTTAATCCAGTTGAAATACAGTATCTAGGTGGAAACTTTTCTAGAGATTCTAATTCCATTCATCTGGGTGCAACGGTAAGTTGTAGCAATCAGTTCGTTTTCTCAATTGAGCTTTGAAGTCTGAACAAAGTCACTTCAAACTCAAGTCAGTTTTTGCATTCAAAAAATAGTCCGCATCTACCCTAATAAGCGATCAAAATGTCTAATAGCGTTATCTTCATTCATCCTGATGGTACCAGTCCATCTCACTTTGCTGCGGGTCGTTTTGTGCAAGAAGGGCCAGATGGTCGCCTCAACTGGGACAACATGACCAACGCCGGGGTTTATCTCGGACACATGAAAGATCAACTCGTGGGAACCTCCAACGGCGGGGCGGTGGTTCACTCGATGGGCGTTAAACCCTTTGCCGGATCTTACGGTTTAGATGAAAATGGCGATCCGATTGTTTCCCTGTCTGGCCTCAGTCCTGAACTTGGTGGCCCCGACCTGGGCGTTGACCCCGGACAGACGATCATGGAAGAAGCGATCGCGGCGGGGAAAGCCACTGCTATTATTAACTCGGGGATTATCGCCGAACCGGGAACAGGCGTATTTTTGGCTGACGTGGAAAATCGTAGCGCCACCGAAGAAATCACCGCAGAAATCGTCGAATCGGGTGCTAATGTTATTTTAGGGGGAGGCGAAACCGACTATCTCCCCGTTGGAACCGTTGGTTTCTTTGGCTCTGAAGGCACCCGCGAAGATGGTCGCAACTTAGTTGAAGAAGCCGAAGACCTCGGTTATACCATTGTTTACACCCTGGAACAACTGCAAAATTTACCCGCAGACACTCAAAAAGTTCTGGGAATTTTTGCAGCAACAGACACCTACAACGACACTGCCGAAGAAGTAAACTTTGAAGCGGGTTTAGAAAATTACGGTCAACCCGGAAACGAAAATCCGCCGACTGTCGCCCAAATGTTAGAAGTGACATTAGGCTTGGATCTGTTCTCCCCAGAAAACGAGAACGGCTTTATGGTTGTCTTGGAAGAAGAAGGCACCGACAACTTCCCCAACAATAATAACGCACGGGGTACCATCGAAGCCGTGTTACGCGCTGATGATGCCATTGGTGTCGCTCAAGACTACATCGAAAACGTTAAACCCAATACCCTGTTAATTACAGCAGCAGACAGTGATGGGAGTGGTTTAGAAGTTGCAGACCGTCGAGGAGAAACCGTTGGCAGCGTTAGCGTTAACCCCACTTTACCCGATCGCTCTGATGCTGTTCAAGTTCCCTATGATGGCGCAAGTGGACGCGATACTGAACCGTTTATTTCTGCACCCGATGCCAATGGCAATGAATATCCCTTTGGTGTGGGTTTTGTGGGAACACCGGACTTTGCGGGTAGTATTGTTGCTAAAACCTTTGGGTTAAATGCGGAGTTGTTACCCAGCACTTTGGATAACACCGACATTTACCGCATCATGTACCAAACGCTATTTGATGTGGAATTGCCTTCTCCTGTTCCGGCTGAACCGCCTCAAAGCGCCCCTGAAGCCACTCAAGACACCGGAAACGTCATCTTTATTCACCCAGACGGTACCAGCCCCTCTCATTATGCGGCAGCCCGTTTTGTCGAAGTTGGGCCGGATGGTCGCTTAAATTGGGATATGATGTCCAACGCCGGGGTTTATCTCGGACACATGGAAGACCAACTGGTGGGAACCTCCAACTCTGGGGCGGTAACACACGCGACGGGAACCAAAGCGCCTGCGCCTTCTTTTGGCTTCGATGAAAATGGTGTTCCCGTCATTTCTCGTTCCGGGATGCGGGGCATGACCATTATGGAAGAAGCGATCGAAGCCGGAAAAGCAACTGCTATTATTAACTCTGGTATTATCGCTGAACCAGGAACCGGGGCGTTTTTAGCTGATGTTGAAAATCGCAGTGCAACCGAAGAAATTACCGCAGAAATTGTTGAATCTGGGGTTAATATTATTTTCGGAGGCGGTGAAATTGATTATCTGCCCGTCGGAGAAGTGGGTTTCTTTGGCGAAGTTGGTACCCGCGAAGATGGTCGCAACTTAATTGAAGAAGCCGAAGATCTCGGTTACACTATCGTTTATACTCGCGAACAACTGCAAAGTTTACCGGAAGACACTCAAAAAGTTCTGGGGATTTTTGCGGCGACAGACACCTACAACGACACTACCGAAGAAGCAAACGTTGAAGCTGGGTTAGAAAATTACGGTCAGCCCGGAAATGAAAATCCGCCCACCATTGCCGAGATGTTAGAAGCGGCTTTACCGATATTATCCAAAGATCCCGATGGTTTCTTTGTGGTGATGGAAGAAGAAGGCACCGATAATTTCCCCAACAATAATAACGCTCGTGGTTTTGTAGAAGCAATGCAACGGGCTGATGATGCCATTGGGGTAGCGATGGACTTTGTTGACAACCAAGACCCCAACACCTTAATTATCACGGCGGCTGATAGCGATGCAGGCGGTCTAGAAATTGCGGATCGTCGGGGTGAGACTGTTGGTACTGTGAGTGTAAACCCGACTCTAGCAGATCGTTCCGATGCGATTCAAGTTCCCTATGATGGGGCGAGTGGTCGAGATACTGAACCGTTTATTTCTGCACCCGACGCCAATGGTGGTGAATATCCCTTTGGCATTGGTTATGTGGGAACACCGGACTTTGCGGGTAGTATTGTTTCCAAAACCTACGGTTTGAATGCGGATTTATTGCCGAGTACCGTTGATAATACGGGAATTTACGAGATCATGTACCGGACGCTGTTTGGTGATGTTCTCCCCAATTTAATTGATGGTACACCGGAAAATGAAACGTTAGTGGGTGGTGAAGCCAATGACCTGATCCGGGCGGATATTGGTGATGATCTGGCAGCAGGCGGTTTAGGCGATGATATCATCTACGGTGAAGAAGGGGATGATACTCTGCGAGGTGACGAAAATAGCCGTTCTCCGGGTGGTACGGTTGGCGGTAACGATATCATTTACGGCGGTTTGGGTGATGACCAAATTGGCGGTAAAACGGGTAATGACCAACTGTTTGGTGATGAAGGTAACGATCGCATCTGGGGCGATGATGGCGATGACTTGATCGATGGCGGTTTAGGAAATGATACCTTAACTGGGGATGATTTCTCTGGCGGCCAGGGTTCTGATACCTTTGTTTTGGCTGTAGGTGAAGGAACTGATACGATTGTTGATTTTGAAGTCGGAATTGATTTGTTAGCGTTAAAAGGCGATCTCAGTGCCGATGAACTCTCGATTTCTCAAGTCGGAAGTGATACCGAAGTTAGCTTTGGTAGCGAGATTTTAGCGATCTTAACAGGTGTGGATGCGGCGAGTTTAATAGCTGCTGATCCTTTCTAGTTTAAAAACCCGGTTTCTCAAAGAAACCGGGTTTTTTGGTAAGAAACTGGGGTTTTCTGCTACTCACTAACAAGAGGAGTTGCTAAGTATTCACAGCCTATATTCTGCCAAACTGTTGGAGGAACTGAAGGGAAAATGCAGTTTCTTCCTTGATTTTTTGCTCGATACAAAGCAGCATCGGCTACCGCAATCAAGTCGGCGGGTGACTGTTTTGTTGTGGGAATAAAACTCGCAATTCCTAAACTTAAAGTAATATATTGACTCACTTCTGATTTGGCATGGGGAATAGAAAGTTGATGAATTTGTTGTTGAATTTCTTGAGCCACATTAATGGCTCCGGCTAAGTTAGTATTGGGTAAAATAATCACAAATTCTTCTCCTCCATAACGGGCGAGTAAATCGGCTGGACGTTTAAGGGAAACTTGGATCGCTTGAGTGACTTGAATTAAACAATCATCTCCGGCGGGATGTCCGTAATGATCGTTATACAGTTTAAAATAATCGACATCACACAAAATTAATCCTAGAGGTTGTTGTTCGCGGCTGAGTCGTTTCCATTCTTGGTTTAAGTATTGTTCAAAAAAACGACGGTTTGCGACTTGAGTCAGACTATCTAAGGTAGCTAAACGTTCTAATTCGAGATTGGCTTCTCGCAGGGCTTCTTCCATTTGTTTGCGTTCGGTAATATCTCGCCCTTCAGGAATTAATAATATAATTTCGCCTTGATGATTGCGAATTGGACGAATTGAAAAATCAATTGTTGCTATTCTATCTTTTCCGAGTACATCGACTTCATAGCGAACAAATTCTCCTTGTGCAGCTTGAGAAATAGCTTCTTTTAACTGCTGTTTAGTTTGGGGTGAAATCGTCCACCAATGACATTCCCAAAAGGGTTTGTTCATAATATCCTCAAGTTTTATACCCGCAAAATCAAGGGCTGTTTGATTCGCTTCAATCACAGTTCCATCGGGTTTGATTAACCCAATAAATTGAAACACTTGATTGAAAATTGCCCGGAATTTTTCTTCACTTTTACACAGGGCTTCTGTCCGTTCAGCGACTTGGGTTTCTAAAGTTTGATTATAATTTGCTAAAATTTGTTCAGCTTGCTGACGTTCGGTAATATCAAATGACACACCAATCATCCCTAAACAATTACCTTGCTCATCATAAAACGCATTTCCTAATGCTTCAAAAAATCGACCCTTGACTTCAATTTTAACATGATAATAAGTACCCGTTGTTAAGGTTTGATTTATCCCAGTAACTATCTCTGAGAAGTTCGCATAAATTTCATAGGCTGATTTTCCGACAACTTCCCCTGGTTCTAATCCTAATCCTTCTAAACCTTTGCCTTCTGATAAGGTAAAAATACCATTGTTATCTGTCGCCCACAAAATTACGGGAACATTATTCACGACCATTCGTAAATAGGCTTCTCGTTCTTTTAAGGAGTCTTCGGCTTGTTTACGAGCGCTAATATCAATCATAAATCCATCCCAAATCACATCGCCATTTGCTTGTTTTTCTGGCACAGAAAAAGCTTCCATCCATCGGATTTCACCCGCCTGGGGTTTAGTGATGCGATATTGTTCTGACCAAGCTTGCAACGTTTGACAAGAAATTAACGTGGAAAATCGTATTTTTTCTGCATCTTCTGGCCAGATAGTATCCCATATAATCGCCGAATTTTCTAACACCGCATCCGCCTTAAAGCCATAAAATTCTTCAACCCGAGGACTAATATAAGTAAATTCATCTCGACCATCTGGATGCAAGAGATAACGATATATTACACCGGGAACATTTTCGGCTAACCTGCGATATTTGGCTTCACTTTGCTGTAAAGCGAGTTCAGTTTGTTTCTTCGCCGTAATGTCTGTTATGGTTCCCACATAACCAATTATATTGCCATTAATATCAGTTTCGGCGACGGCTTGCCCGTATACCCAAATAATACGACCATCAGGATGCAAAAAACGATATTCACAGTTAAAAGGAACTCCATTTAATGCAAAATTATACCAATTTTCTGTGACCTGTTCTATATCATCGGGATGTAAGGTTTTTGTCCATCCTTCTCCCATTGACTCTTCTTGAGATAGACCAATCAGCTCAAAACTGATATGATTACCGTATAAACATTTACCTTGGGTATCTGTACAAAAAATTCCCACTGGCGCGGCTTTTGCTAAGGTTGCAAAGCGATGTTGACTCTCCCAAAGGGCGTTTTCGGCTTTCAAACGTTCCGCTTCTATGCGTTTATGTTCGCTAATATCTTCAAAGGTAGCAACTGCACAAATCACTTGTCCTTGTTCGTCTAAAATAGGAGTTGCTTCTACTTCTAAACAAATAACTTTTGTTTGAGTCCGAATTTCTAAATCTTCTGCTTTGGCGGTTTTACCCTTTAATGCTTGTACAATGGGTAATTCTTGATAAGGATAACGTTTTTCTGTTCCTGAGCGATAAATGGGGTAGGTTTTGAACAGTTCCTCAACAGACAAGTTATTGCTCGTCTCTTGTTCAAGCAATGCTCTTCCCTTTCGGTTAAGATAGGTGTAGCCAGTTTCTTGATAAATTACCCCTACCCCAATGGGTAATATCTCGATAATTTGACTCAGTTGTTCTTTCCCAAGAACAATAGCAGGATTTAAATTTTTCATATTTTCTACACTAGAACAGATGTTTTAACATCGGCTAATACCAGGGTTTTTATTTTATATTTTAAACTCAAAAGTTGTAACTGTTCGCCAAACAACATTTTTTTGACTAAACCTGAACTTTTCAATCTATTTATAGCTTTTTTTATACTTTTCAAGAGCTAGCTAGGAGGGATTCATAGAGAATTGTTCTCGATAGAAGTTTTCTAAAGCTTGAATACAGTTAACATTTTCATAAATGATAGACTGTTTTTTCTGAATTTTGTTAACGATTTGTTGTCTCCAATCTAAATTTAATCCTAATTGAACTGCTATATTTATATATTCTCTTTGATTATCCGCAATTGTTTCTGTGACTCCAATTCGTTTAAAAATTCCCGCAGTTTGACGACTCCGCATGAACTCTCTTTCACAGGTGACAATGGGTAAATTACAAGCAATGCTATCTAACGATGTTAAAAATCCTGTAAATTGAACAGTATCTAAGCCGATATCAGCGATTAAGTTTAACTGTAAGTAATCTGACTTCTCCAGTCTGGGTAAAATGATACAATAGTCTTCACTCTTCAAACCAAATTGAGAAAATACACGTTTTAATCGTTGTCTGAACTTTTCAGTAATTGCACAGTTCCAATGAGAAATAAACACAAATTGAGCGAGAGGAACTTGTTGAGCAATTTCTACAAAAATCCTATCATATTGAGGTAAATATTTAAACAAAGACTGACAAGAAAGATAAATCACTGCATTCTCTTTGAGTCCAAAGTCAGAACGAGTTTTCTGTATGTCTGGAATCTCGGGTTTTTCATAATAAATTCCTAAATGGGGTAAACGAATTAATTTTTCAGAATAATGTTCTTGGGCGTTTTTCGGTTCAAGTAAATCTGCGGAAATAAAGTAATCAACTGTGGGTAAACCTGTTGTTACGGGGTGTCCCCAAGCTGCACATTGAATAGTAGCCAGACGCAAACTTGCAATTTGTGTTGTTAGGGGACACATTCCCAAATCTAGAAAGACTAAAATATCGAGTTTATCTGCATATATTTTCTGAATAATCTCAACAAATTCACCATTAAGTCGATCAAAATTATCACTATAAAAGCGATATAAATTTGTCAGTTCGTCTTCTTCCTTTCCGGTATAATAACAAAAGATTTCAAAGTCTTGATGATTGTGTTGTTTTAACCATCCTAAAAAGACAATCCCAACCGTATGCCATTGAAAAAATGAGGATATATAGCCAATTCTAATTTTATCATTCGGCTTAAAATCTCGGCGAGGTATGGGTTCAACCCATTGCGGAAAGTTAGCCGCCATAATTTGATGAACAAGCTTTCCATATTGTTTTTGCAGTTCTAAATCATTGTATCCTTGATATTGTAAGTAAAAGTTAGTGTGATTGGAAATAGCTTGAAATAAATGGGCTGAGTTGTCAGGTGAAGTTAAATCTGTTTGTTGAATAAATTGTGTTAAAAGACGAGAAAACCTCTGGCGATATTGTTCAATTTCTAAAGAGGTTTCATAAACAATGGGTAATAATCGTTGATGCGTGAGTTTTAACGAAATATTGTCAGGAAATTTTTCTAAAGCCGTTTCAGCTAAATTAATTGCGGCTTCCGTTTCTCCCATTTCTTGTAAAGTGTTTATCCAAGCCAGATAAATCTCTGTTGAGTCGGAAATCTGTTCAACGGCTTGCTGATAAGTTTGAATAGCTTGCAGGTATTGTTCGATTTTTTGATAACAATCGGCTAATTTTAAATAAACTTCTATCTCTTGAGTTTGAATTTGGAGATAATCTTGATAATATTGAATTGCGTCTGTATATTCACCACGATAATAAGCAGCACATCCCAAATAAAAGGCAGCGTTAACAGGATGTTGAACGGTACTAAAAGCGATACCGAGTTGATAGAGAAGCTGAGGATTTTCAGGCTCAAACTCAAGCGCATTTTCATAAATCTTGATGGCGTCTTCTATTTGTTGTTTAGCAATTAAAAGATTCCCTAAATTCAAATAGCTCTCTGATGAATAAGGATTGAGAGAAATTGCCTTTTTATAGTTGACTTCCGCCTGTTCTAACTGTCCCAGTTCTAGCCAAACTTGGCCTAACTGATGATAAGCATCACTCCAGTTTTCATCTATATAAATCGCTTGTTCATAGGCTGAAATGGCGGCGGTAAAATCTTCTGTCGCGGCTAATCCTAAACCCAAACAATAATATTGAAGGGCTTTTGATGAATCTAATTCTAAGGCGTATTGAAAGGCATCGAGGGCTTCTAAATAACGTTCTTGAGATAAATAAATCATCCCTAACTCTCGCCAAGCGTCAGGATGATTATTTTCTGAGGCTAAAATTTGCTGATATTTTTCCTCAGCCTCAGACAAATATCCAGTATCATAGAGGGCGATAGCCTCGTGATAGAGACGATCTAACATTTAGTTTTGAACAATTAATCACAGAGAAAAAAGGTTATTTATCCACGATAACCATTGGGGCTAGGACTGGGGCGAGTTGTTGGACGAGGAGTTGGACGAGTTGTTGGACGAGGGGTTGGACGATTTCCACCGGGAGTAGGGCGAGTTGTTGGACGATTTCCACCGGGAGTAGGACGAGTTGTTGGACGAGGGTTGGGGCGATTAGCTTGAGCCTGGAGGGAGCCAGAAACGGGGTTTTTGAGGGTTTCAGGCGGATTTGGACGAATCTGGCGATCGCTATTTTGCAAAGCCTCTGTGACGCTAGAAACCGCCTCTGCGTTGATTTTTCCCAAAGCAAAAGCAGCTTTAGCTCGAACTTGCATCTGTTCGTCATTCAAGGCTTCTGTTAAAGCCGGAACTGCCCCCTGTCCCATGCGTTTCAGTGCGATCGCGGCTGAAATTTGCACCTCTTCATCGCTATCTTTGAGCGTCGCAATTAAATCAGGAACCGCAGAAACGGCTTCGGGGCCGAGTATTCCCAAGCCAAAGGCAGCACCCTGACGAACTTGAGGATTTTCATCTTTCAAGCCTTGGGTTAAGTCGGCGATCGCGAATTGGAGAACCTCGCTCGAAGTTGGCCCGATATGCCGCAGAGCGACGGCAACATCCATACGAACACTTTGATCCGCATCTTTCAACGCCGACAGTAAACCAGGAACGGCTTCTGTTGCGTCTGCACCCATCGAACCCAAGGCGAAAGCTGCATTTTTGCGAATGTTCACATCGGGGTCATTCAAGGCTTCTACTAATACTGGAATAGCAGGAGAGCCTATTTTTTTGAGGGTTTTGACGGCGGAAAGTCGGTCTTGTCGATTTGTATTCCCTAACTGCTCAATTTGAGCAATGACTTCTGCGGTTGTCGTCGCTTGAGTTGCGACTTTTCCGATTAATAAGAAACCAACAGAAAGACAGAGCAGAGCTAATTTGGGCGAATTCAATGATTTATTTGGGATATTCCAATTCATACTTGATCGCCTTCTGACTGAGTAAATTCTCTGTCTTCGCTGTCAATTGTATCGAAGACCGAGAGTTGATCTTTTATTATGCAGCGTAATAGGGCAAATTGTGTGAGATTGACTGATTTGTTACGGCTTGCCTTTTTCTATCCGCTTCTCAGGCTGTAGCTTAAAAAAAGCTATCACTGAAGACAAAATCAATGTTTAGATCTAGGCGATTTGGTAGGGTGCCATCATCAATTATTATCCCCAGATAACGACCATCAAAGAGTTGAATCGCAATATCATTAAAATTACCATCTCCATTGGCATCAAAATCTCGTTCTAATGTTAACGGATCAATTTGGTTTCGCAGTCGGCTCGGAACTGCTATTTTATCTCCCACTAGGCTGCTGTTTCCTACTACAAACCCTCCGAAAATGGCATCAACTTGCCTAAAATCCGAACTCGCTTCATTTGGATTAAAAACAAAAGTATCATCCCCTTCACCCCCAATTAAATCATCAACTCCTGTATTTCCATCGAGGATATCGTTACCGCGATCGCCAAATAAAGTATCATCTCCCTCATCGCCAAAGAGATTATCCTCGCCTTGACCTCCATAGATCAGATCGTTACTCAAGGCGCCTTCTAATATATCATTTCCTACATTTCCAAAAATTTGATCTTGTCCCGAACCTCCAAAGATTCTATCTCCATCAGTTCCCCCAAATAGAGTATCATCACTATTTCCCCCTGTAATTGTATCATCGCCTTGATTCCCATTAACAACCAACCGCTCATTGGTGTTAGGTGCTTGTAAACTATCGTTTCCTCGCAGTAACAAAATTTCTGTATTTAAGCCTTGACCCGGAGACAGAAAAATTGTATCTGGGTCATCGGTTCCTCCTAAAACTGGAAAGCCAAAAAAACCAACAAAACCGAGTGGGACTAATGTAAAAGCCATTGTTGATAATTCTCCAAATTGTGTTTACTGGTTTCAGTTAAATCACAAGAATTGAGTTTAACACATCCTGCTTTAGTTTAATATAACTTAATCTTAATTTTTTGGATTTGAGTGAGTTCTTCTTGAACTTAACGGACTTAGATCCAGATTGAAAACCCCTGTTTTTAGCCAATTCAGCACCTCTTTGTATAGTCCATAGGGTAGAGGGATTAGATCAGACGTGAACGAATGTTGAGTAGGATTTTGATACAGCATTAAGGCTAAAATTTCTCCCACTTCTTGAAAATTACCGGATGAACTTGAGATTGTATTAACGATATCTTTAACAAACCTTTGTTCAGATTCCGTTAGCGGTTCCTGTCTGAATCTTTGATTTCTCAGTAAGATATTATAGACTGTTCTTAAAGAACTTGAGGGTGTTTTATTGAATTTTTCGGCGGTCAGTTGCAGCCAATATTCAGCGACTTCTTGCCTTAGTTGACGTAAATCTTCGAGAAAGGTTCCCGAATTGTTATCGGAAAAATAAAGATAAAAATGATTTAAGTTAATGGTATAAATACACAAAGCTCGATGACGAAGGAATTCAGGCAAAAAATGATAAACTGGATGAGCATAAACTTTATAATAAAATTGGAGATCTGTTGAAACGTTTTCTGAAATATTTTGATAGGTTTTTTGTTGGGTATGAAGTCGGAAATAGGAGAGAACTTGATTGACAAATCCAACTTTATAGGTTCCCATAATTCTCAGCCACAGATCGAGATCCACTAACTGGTTAAGTGAGGGATCAAATCCTCCAACTTGTTCTAAAACTTCTCGACGAATTAAAACGGTACTCGGTTCCCCAATTTTGTTAATAGGATGCTTAAAAAGATGCGAATCATTGAGTAATTCTTGACCCCATTGAATCGATTTTAAACTTAACCAAGCTTGATGAATATTTTTAAAATCGTGATAAATTGAGATCAGATCCGGATCTGTTTCAGCAATTTGATCAACAAAACAGATCTGACGCGGCGAAAAAACGAATCCAATGTCTTTATCTTGTTCAGCAAGTTGTACCATTTCTGCGATACAATTTGGAGACAGAAGATCATCTTGAAATAAAAATTTCACATATTTTCCTCTCGCTTGAGAAATCGCAAAATTACAATTTTCAGCCAGTCCTAAAGGTTCGTGAGAAAAGAGCGAAATTGGTATTGAAGTGATCTCTTGATATTTTTGAGCAATTTCAACCGTTTTATCGAGAGAAGCATCATCGGAAATAATCAGTTCAAGCGGGGAATAGGTTTGAGATAAAATACTCGAAATCGCTTCAGCAATAAAGCGCTCACCATTATAAGTTGGAATACAAACACTAACTAAAGGATGTTCTTGATTCAGCTTTTCGTTGCATTCTAGATTCTGTTGTTGTGAAGTCGTTCTTTTTTCTAATAAAACTTGGGTCAGATGAAAAAATCTCCAGTTTTTAGTCGTTGCTTTTAACCAAAACTCCCATTCACATCGGATTGGATTAGAAATATTTTCATCAAATCCTCCGCAATCTTCCCAAACTTTTTTTCTAAAAATAGAGCTAAGATTAATAAAGTTTTGACGAACAAGTTCAATCAAGCTAAAATCAGGTAACGGTTGAATCTTGCTTTCTTGTCCAAAGAATTTTAGATCTCCATAAATCACACCGACTTCAGATTGATCATCCAGAATTTCTAAAGCGGTGAGTATTGTATCCGAGCAAATTTTATTTTCAGCCCGTAAAGGGAGAATATACTTTCCGCTCGCTTTTTGAATACAAAAATTGAGAACTTCGGCTTGATTAAAATCATCAGGAACTTGACAAATGATATAACCTTGACTACTTAAATAATTTAAAATTTCCTGTTCTTCAGAGTCAAGGAAATGAGAAGTGGCAATTAGGATTTCATCGACAGTTTCGAGATCAACTTCTACGGAGGCGATCGCATCAAGAATAAACTCCCATTGATCATCGCAGAGAATAATCACAGATAGGCTAATATCAGTTCCGTCTAAATCCATCTTGACTTCTCAACCTTTTATTCAAATTTTACCAGCGAGGGGCGGGAGTTCTATAAGGCCCTTTACGCAAAGCATTTCCCAAAGCATTGTTATTTTCTCGTAACCCTTCATAAAAGAAAAACACTTCTCCTTTTATCCCTCGAAAGCGATTATACTCAATCGCTTTTAAAAGCTCATCTTCAGTAATTCGGTAGGAACCAATCTTCAGTAAAATACCCGGAGATAACTTGAGAATTTGCCCATTTCTAAACTGAGTATCAACCAGTTGATCAACCAAACCTTTATAACTCCAAAAATTCCGACGATAGAGTTGAGGATGAATCAGATCCAGCAAATTTTGGTCAATCCAGGCGATATAATCTTGCAAGTATTCATTTAATCCCCAACGATAAGGACTCGGTGCCATTGACACCAAAACATTAGGCTTAACCGCTTTCACTTCTCGATAGAGACGAGCCAAAAACCCCGTTAAAATATCAGCTCGCCATTGCAACCATTGCTCATCTTTATGATAGAGGGGAGGTTGACGACCATATTGTTGAATATAGCGTTCAACCGTTTTAGTATCATATCCTCCTTCTGAGGGCATTGCTGGCATTCTATCATCACCCTGAATTCCATCAACGTCATAATTTTTGACCACTTCTAGAATTAAATCAATGATAAAATTCTGAACTTCAGTATCAAAGCCATTCATCCACTCAAAACCATTTTTAACCAAGAGATTTCCTTGAGCATTTAAAGCCGCCCAGTGAGGTTTTTTGCTGAGAATACGACCGCCATTTTGTTGATAAGAACAGGCAAAACCATATTCAAACCAGGGAATCACTTTCAGTCCGACTTGATGAGCTTCTTCAATCAATTCTCGTAAGGGATCACGTCCTTGTCCGCGACTCACATAAAAATCGATTTCCACTCCAAACTGTTGGCTCATCATTTGAGAGCGGTAGAGGGTGACTCCTTTATTCCAAACGACGGGAAAGACCACGTTAAATCCGGTTTCCGCCAAAAACTGCATTGCTTCTGCGATAGTCTGCCTCGAATAGAGAACTTTACTATCGGTGCTGGTAATCCAGACCCCGCGAACTTCCATAGAACCTCCTGTGTCAACTGAACTTGTTCTGTGTCTTCTGTGGGTTATCGGGCGAGAAGCGAGGAAATCAGGATACTCATAGAATTGGTATATCACCCGGGTTGAGTCTGACAATCCGATTTAGTATAACAAGAGTTTCAGCACAGAAAATCTCTAGACAGGGGAATTCTCAACCTCTGAAAAATAGAGGTGTTAATCGTAAACAGTTGTCGGTTGACAAACTAAGCTGTTTTAAAATAAAAATTTTTTTGAGCTAAAATTCAAGCTAAAGGCAATATTGACATTTTCCAGCGCTTCGACTAACCAAAATACTTTTTCTTTTGTAAAATTAGCATAATGATTGAATAAAACAGAGAAACGTTTTTCTAAATCTCCTTTCACCTTGCGAGAAATTAAAACTAATTTGAGTAATGCACCAATCACTGAAGTAGCACCTAAGTTATTCAGTAAGTCAACGAAGACAAAGTGACTCGGTTTTTGCGAACTTTCAACAACCATGAAGTTAAAGATTTTGCGACAAGTTCCTGCCATTAAAGCATCATTAACCTTTTGGCTATCGTTGTGACTTAAGGTTTCTTGTAAAACTTGATATAAACGTTTGTTGAAACTATTTTTACCATATTTTGGATCAATAGAACTGCTTAAATATTCATAAAGTTCTTCTTTAAAAGTCCGATAGGAGCGAGTTTGACGACTTTGTTGAACAAACTGTTGAGCCAACTCATGATAGCTATGTTGACCATCAACTTTACTGGTAAAATGATTAACAGCCGAGTAATATTTTTGCTCAGAGAGTAGAGTTGGGTTTTTAGTCGGTAATAGAATTAATCCCTGTTCAGCACAGTGAGTCCGATCCGTTACATACTGATGTAAATCATCATCGAATTGTGACTGGCTACGATGTCGCATCATGCGAATTTCTTGTCGCTGTTCATCGGTGCTATCATCGGTGAGGAAAAAATGTTCATATAAATAGGGATATCGAATAATCAGTGTATCTAAGGTTTTAGCTTCGTTTGATTCAGTATTTTTACAGTCTTTAAACGCTTTAGCTAAACGACGTAAGGCGTGATATTGTTCTGATTGAATAAACCGCTTAACCAGCGATCGCAAGCGTTGGGCTGTCCAACAAGGGGGTAGTCCCGTCGGTAAAAGTTCAAAGAGTTGGACTAATTCATAAATCGCCCATTGACATTTGCGGCGTTTTAACCAACGGTTAATTAAAATGTAGCAACAACGGTTCAGGATGTGGGAACATTCTTGATGAGAAAAATCTGCATCAACAACCCGACTTAAAGCCGCCCAAATTTCGGGATCAGGATATTCAACTTCACCTAAAAACAAGCTGCGAAAACGCTGAATCAACTGTTGGGGTGACTCAGTTTCGCAATAGTATTGTAGATGAGCATAAAGTTTCTGCTCATCTGAAGATCGAATTGAGTTGAACCCGATAGAGTTAATCACGGTTAGCCCTCTCACAGTCCAGGGAATAGATTTTAGCTTAACTAACAAGTTTTTGGGACATTTACCCAAAATTTAAAAGCGAAGATCTCAGATTTTGATTCTTCTTTTCTAAAGTTGGCAATGATCAACCCCTTATTTTCAAGATGCGCCCTCAGTAACTCCTATGACTGGCGTTAACTGAAATCATTTTTATCCCTTACTCCAGGAACATTAAACATTTTCTGGGGGGTATTAAAAGGAGATGCAGATTTTTTCAGACTCAATCCAAGAGGGAGACGTTAGCGTGGCGTATATTTATCTATACGTTTCTAGTTTAATAGAAGGTTTGATTCTGCACTGTAAAGTTTCAATCAAGAGCGCCCGAGACATTGTAAAGATTCGGTAAAGGTAGATTGAACTTTCAGGTGAGTTGGTGTAATCAAAAGCGATTGAGAGGAATGATGTTAGCGGCTTTTGATCAAAGCAAATGTGAATAAAAAACTAACTTTTACTATTGAGATTGATCGCCCCTAACGCTTTCAAAGTCGCTTTTTGAGCGGTGGTGATTCCGGTCACTCCGGTAATATTCATCCCGTGATAGGGCTTGTCTGTCTTGAGAACTTGCAAACATTCGCCCGTTTCCAGATGCCAAATCCGAATGGCTTGATCGTAGCTTCCACTCGCCCAAGTCTCACCCTGGGTATTGAGATGAACCAACCAAACTGGACTACCTTGGTCGGCTAACATTTTAACACATTCTCCGGTTTGGACATCCCACAATCGCACTTGACCCCGATCACTCCCACTCACCCAAAGTTGACCCTCAGCCCGAAAAATCAAAGCCAGAAGACGCTCAACTGTTGCTAACCCGCTTTTTTGACATTTTCCACTGCTGACATCCCACAGTTTAACTGTACTGTCGTAGCTACCACTGGCTAAACTTTTTCCATCGGGACTAAACGCCAACAGATGAACTCTTTGAAGATGTCCTTCTAAAGTGTACAGACAGTTCCCCGTTTGAAGATCCCACAGTTTGAGACTGTGATCATTACTCCCCGTCGCTAAAATTTTCCCATCGGGACTAAACGCCACAACCCCGACCCAACGGCTATGTCCGGTCAGTGTGTGTAGACATTCCCCCGTTTGGACGTCCCAAACCCGCACCGTTTGATCATCACTCGCACTGGCTAACATTCCCCCATCGTCGCTGAAAACCACCGCTTCTATTCGATCACTATGACCATGTAGCGTTTTCAAACATTCTCCGGTCTGGATATCCCACAACTTGACGGTACAATCATAACTTCCACTGGCCAGCATCCGACCATCTGGACTAAATACAACAGACCAAACCCAGTCTGAATGTCCCGAAAATCGTTTGATACATCGACCGGCTTTAATATCCCAAAGTCGAACTTTATTATCATCACTCCCCGTCACTAAAGTCTTTTCATCGGGACTGAGAACAAAAGACCAAACTTGATGTTTGTGACCTCGCAAGGTTCGCAAGCGTTGACCTGTAATAACATCCCATAACTGTACCATTTGTTCTTGACTTCCGGTGGCGAGAATTTTGTTATCCGGACTAAACGCCACTGAACAAACTTGACTTTCAAACCCTGTTAAGGTTTTGATACAAGTCCCCGTTTTAAGCTGCCAAAGTTTAACGGTTTGATCATCGCTGCTACTAGCCAGAAGTTGACCATCCTCACTAAATGCAACAGCCCAAACCGAATCTAAATGACCTTCTAAGGTATGAAAACATTGACCGGATTCGATATCCCACAACCGCACCGTATTCTCATCACAACTACTCGCAACCCAGCGAATTTTCGGAGATTTTTGTTGGGTTAAATCCGGCAACGCTTCCGAATCAGAAGCTAAATTTTTAGTCGTTCTTTCGAGAAAAGCAACTGTCCAATTCCAGGTCGAATTTCCGGTAAACGTTCGTAAACATTCACCTGTATCTGTAGACCATAATTTAATCGTTTGGTCATCACTACTACTAGCGATCATCGCACGATCAGGACTAAAAATCACAGTCCGAATCCCTTCCCGATGTCCGTTCAAAACGTGCAAACATTCACCAGAACACACATCCCAAAGCCTCACCGTTCGGTCATCGCTACCACTGGCAATCATTTGACCATCTCGACTAAAATTAACACATTTAATCGTTGCTTGATGTCCGAGCCACCGATCCAAACATTCGCCTGTACTTACTTTCCAAATTCTCACGCTTTGATCATCGCTACCACTGGCGAGTAAGTTCCCCTCTGGACTAAAAGCTATCGATTTGACAAAACCTGTTTTTCCCTGAAAAATTAACAATTTTTGACCGTCTTCTGTGTTCCATAATAAAATCTTTCCGTCTGCGTCTCCTGTCGCTAATTGGTTCTCTGGCCCAATCGCAACAGTCAGAGTATTTCCTAATGTTTCGGCAAAGACAGAACGGGATAAATCAGCACCCGAAAAATTCACGTTTTGTAAATTAGCATCTTGAAGATAAGCTTGCCAAACCGCAAGATGTGAAAAGTCATAATCCGCTAAATCTAATTCTAATTGATGACAGAGATTAATCAGATTTCCGCCTGCATATCCTGATTTTTCTTGAACATGATTTTTGAGTTTATCTAATAAATGATGAAATTTTTCTTGGAGTTCGACCCGCAGGCGATACCGTTCAGAAATACGTTGAACAAGGGGGTTGAGAATCACACGGGTTTGACTTTCTCTAATATAATCTTTGGCTTGGGATTTGATCAGGGCGTATCGGTTAAGCATGACAATATTTTCGGCTTGAATTTCTAGAAAAATATGCTCAATAAACTGTTCGATCATGTATTCCATAACCACAGGTTGCTGTGTAAAGCCGTGAGAACTTTTTTCAATCAATGATCGCCGTCTTAAAGACTCTAAAGATTCAATCGCTTCTGTAGGAGAAACAACGGAAAGCAAATCGGTTCGTAATTCTAATAAAGAAACAGGTTCTCGATTAATCGCCAGCCAATACATAATTTCAAGTTCTAACTCAGATAAACGTCCGAGTTGTTGTTCGAGTAAATCTCGAATATCCCCAAAGATAGCGGTTCCCTGTTGAATTTGTTCTAAAAATTCCGCAACTTGACCCCCAAAAACATCATCAATTGTAGTCGTGATTATTTTAATCGCTAGGGGATTTCCGGCGTAACGTTCGATTAATTGATGCCATTGTTCAGGTGATGCTAAAATTCCTTTAGCTTGAATTAAGGCTTGACAATCTTCGGTTTCGAGTCCCGTTAATTGCAAAGCACGAACATTCAGAATTTTTCCTTCTAATGCAGCGATTTCTCGGGGTTTTTCTCGACTGGTTAGGAGTAAACAACTTTGATGGCGACTTTCTCCTAAACGTTTAATCAGTTCCCCATAGTGTTCGTAGCCTTCACAATAGCGTCCAACTCGATCACCTTCTTGTAAAATCGATTCAGCATTATCGAAAATCACTAAACACCGAGATTCTCGCATTAATTCAATCAATTGAGAAATTTGGCGATGAATATCAGAGGATATATTAACTTGTTGTTCGTTTGATAAAAATTGGATGATTTCCGCTAAAATTTCAGATAAGGGCGGAGCATTTCTCAGACTTCGCCAAATCACATATTCAAACTCTGACTGAATTTTTTGAGCCAGTTGTACGGATAGAGAAGTTTTCCCAATTCCCCCCATTCCCAACAACGCCACCACCCGACATCCTTGAGTCACTATCCATTCTTCAAGTTGCTGTAGTTCTTGAGAACGTCCATAAAACAGCGAAACATCGGTGGCTTCTCCCCAGTCAATGTGGTGAGATGATTTCTCAGGGAGAATGGGTGAAGGAGGTTGAGGTGCGACGGGAGGATGGGGTTCAACGTCATCAGATGGATTTTGTAGGCTCTGAACTCGCTCGAGAACTGTGCGAAAGTTGGTTTTGCTGACTTTTTCTCCAAATTCATCCGACAGTAGACGCCACAGTTTCGGGCCAACATCTTGCTTGAGATATTCAGGAGTGCAACGATAGGCTAAGGCGATTTCGTGATATTTTTGACGACACCAAGTTCCTTGAACGACAGCCCGTTGAACATCGCTCAGGTGTTTACCCGTCTTGTCAAAAACAACAGCATCGGTTATCTTTAGTGCCTCTTCAAAATTCATAGCATGGGTGATGCGTTCAGCCCTCTGTTGTAGTTTAACCTGAATATTCCTCCCTTTTTCTGCGCTAGCAACCTGATTAGACAGGGATTTGGGCTAAATTACAAGGGGTTCGATGACTGGTATTAATTGATTCTATTTTAGAGGTTCTGGAGGAGTTTAGACAAATTGAAATGACTCGATCAATCTGATCGTCAGTTTCTTGTTGAAAAATAAGACTCTATTCAGATTTTTAATTAGTGATTAAAATGGGGTTATTTTATCGCTCTTGCTTCCAATTCAAAAGAGTTAAAATTTTTCACTTTTACGGAACTAATCTTAAATTGAACACGGCTGTCAACATCACTCAACTATAAGTTAGACCCCCAAAAAGATTGAAGACAGATTTATCGATTCATTGGATGTTTCATGATCTGGATCTGCACTATTAAATGTAGGTTTAATTTCTACATAACTTCCAAATCGTTCTAACCAGTCAAAAACCCGATCCAACTGTTCTAAACTGATTAAGCCATATTGCCACAAAATCATCGGTAGTTGACCACACTCTTGTTCGGGATGACGCAGGGCCATAGCGATGGAAGAGGCAGGGATCGCGAGTTCAAAGCGTAAAAACTGAATGAGTTGAGCTTGTTTGGTAGATAGCATTTTTATTTCCCTTCAAATCTCTAGTCGAGAATAAGTACATAACCGAATCTGCATTTTACGATCTTAAGTATTATGGATGGTTCCCAACTCTACCGTGACTCAAAACATCCTCTGCTTGTGATTCTACCCGTTTTTTTCTGTGATCTATATCACACTTAAGTAGTGGATCTATTTAATTAGGTTTTTTAAGTCTAGCTATAATAATAAGCTATTGTAAAGTCCGTAATATTACTGAGTAGCACTCATCTATACAGGCTTCATTTAAACTTTATAATGTTTTAATCTTTTGTAAATCTTTTGTAAAATTGTTGCATGATAGATCATTCTGTGAGAGTAGAGACAACGGATCGTTTTGTTTATCAACCTCCCCAAACGGCTAAACAAGCAAAACGTATTCTGGTTAAGCCCAATTTAGGGTATCCCGTCGGCCCACCTGTTACCGTCAGTCGAGGGGTTTTGGGGGCGGTTTTACAAGGACTCAGACAGGCGAACCCCAGCGCTGAAATTTTAGTCGTTGAGGGGGTCTGTTCTCCGGTATCCCTGCATGAGATTATTAACCGTAATGGTTTGTCTGATCTGTTCATAGATGGAGTTCAACTACTTGATGCAGATCAACTCCCTTTAATGGAATATCCCAACCTTTCCCCCCAGCCTGTACGCTTCCCCTCAATGCACGCTCCAGCTATCCTTAAAGAAGTAGACTGTCGCATCAGTATAGGCGCCCTCAAACGCACTCACCTCAACGGAGAACCGTTAATTTCTGCTTCTCTTAAAAACCTTTATGGGTTGTTTCCCCGCAGTAAATATAAAGCCAGAAGTCCCAACTCACGGGGACAGTTACATCGTCCCTCAGTTCCGTTGATTTTGCAGGATGTTTATTTTTGTATCGGACATTTATTTGATGGGGCGGTTGTCGATAGCGATCGCAAGTTTATTAGCCCTGACTGGAAACCCGATAAAGGAAAATCAATTTATTGCGGAAAAGTCTTTTGGGGTGATGATTTAATTAACGTTGATCGTGAGGCTTGTCGGATCGCAGAGGAACCCATTCCCAACTATCTCAACTGTATTGATCAACTGAGACAAAGTGAAATCAAAAGTTAAACCACTCGATTTTGACGAATACATTCAGCATACCAATTAAAACTCATTTTAGGAATGCGGCGTTGAGTGGGATAATCAATATAAACTAAACCAAATCTGCGATCATACCCCCACGCCCATTCAAAATTATCCATCAAACTCCAAACAAAATAACCCTTCAAAGGATATCCTTCTGAAACCGCCCGATAAGCCGAATTAAAATGTTGACGCAAATAGAAAATGCGATCGCTATCGATGACTTCTCCTTGTTGGTTTAATTCATCTTGGGCGGCGCATCCATTTTCTGTAATTAATATCGGTAAATTGGGCTGGTTTAACGTTTCGCTAATATGGCGAATTCCCCAATAAATTGATTCGGGGACAATATTTAACCAAGGCATATTCATTCGAGGATAACCTTTGGGTAAACCTAAAAATTCAAAACCCAGTTTGTTATTCGCCGCCCTAACATAAGTTGCAGAATAAACATTAAATCCCAAAAAATCTAACGGTTGATGAATAATTTCTAAATCTCCCGGTTGAATATCTGGTGCATTTTCGCCTAAAAGTTCTAACAAGATCGGACTATAATTTCCCGTTAACGCCGGAAAGAGAATTCCGCCATTTTGTCCACAAAGGGGAAAGGCATTTTTTGCTGCTAAAATATGTTCAGATGATTCTATAATAGGAACCGTTACCGCCCAATTATCTACCAATGCAACGGAACAAGAAACGGGAGAAGCAGCGCGAATAGCTTGCACCCCTAAACCATGTGCAAGTAACGCATGATGAGAGGTTTGCCAAATGTCTTTGATGCGACTTACACGAGTTCCTGGCGCGTGAGGCGGATCGCTATTTACCGCATAACTGAGATGGGTAAAACAGGGAATTTCATTAATCGTTATCCAGTGGGTAATGCGATCGCCTAAACGACTAACAATAGTATACACATAATCTGCAAAATCTTGGGCGATTTCTCGACTCCGCCAAGACCCATATAAATCCTCTAAAGCTTGAGGACTATCCCAGTGAAATAAAGTTGCATGGGGGGTAATTTTATGTTCAAGTAAACAGTCTACTAAACGTTGATAAAAATCGATTCCGGCTTGATTAATTTCTCCTCGTCCGTTGGGAACAATTCTAGGCCAAGCAATACTAAACCGATAATGTTTAACCCCCAGTTTAGCCATCAATTTAATATCACTTTCATAGCGATGATAATGATCGCAAGCAACTTCTCCGGTATCTCCATTTAAAACTCGTCCGGGTGTGGCGCTGAAGGTATCCCAAACACTCGGTAAACGCCCATCTTTTCGGGTTGCGCCTTCAATTTGATAAGATGCAGTTGCAGCACCCCAAATAAAGTTTTCTGGAAATTGATCATTCATGGTTGACCTCTGAAATTTTTATCAAATCTGTTCTCTTTCTAAGGTACAATACAGACGGGAAAAAGTAACGAGTTTAATTATAAAATTTGATGAAGTTGATTATGTTTAAGAGATTGTCACTGAGATTAATCTCAAGTCAAAACTCGGAATTGTTCACAGAGTTAGAGACATAAATCTTCACAGATATTGATGAGATATAATGATAAAAAAAGACACGCTAACGACAAAAATTTTCTCTCTTTGTGTCTTCGTGTCTTTGTGTTTTTCTTCTTTTTTTAGTTGAGGGGTTCTGCGGACCGTGTGCCAACAGATACCCCAATTCCTATTTCTCAATATTTTAGGAACGTATTTCTACTGATCTTCAAAACGGTTTGAAAATGTTTGAAAATGTTTGAAATGTTTGAATAATAGCTTCGGGTAGGATCAGAAATTGTATTCCGCTAGCAAAATGATGCGCCCAGCGAGGAAAATGGTTAAACCCATCAAAAAACGACAACCAGCCTAAATTGTCCCCGGAGTTCTCTGACTTGAGAGTATTAAATCTATTCCTCTAGGAAGATCCCGGTTTATATTTTGAGGATCTATCCTAGAACTTGATAAGTTACTTAATATTATAAGTAATCCTAGAAATTAAATGGGCTAATTTCTGACTTTATCTTTTTATTCTCAAACATTTTAGGAGGCTATTATGGCACAACTCACCGAACAAAAATGTGAAGCCTGTACCGCAGATGCAAAACCCGTAACTCAAGAAGAAATTCAACAGCTTAAACCGCAAATTCCTGAATGGGATTTAATTGATAGCCAAGGCGAAACTCGTTTACAGCGAACTTATAAATTTCCCGATTTTAAAACCGCTTTAGACTTTACAAATCAAGTCGGAAATGCAGCCGAAGCAGAAGGACATCACCCAGCAATTACCACTGAATATGGAAAAACAACCGTTACTTGGTGGACGCATACAATTTCTGGATTGCATCGCAATGATTTTATTATGGCAGCTAAAACCGATGATCTTGCTCAAAGCTTCCAATAAACTCTCACTCAATCATCGTTTAAATTAAGTGTTTGCATCCTCTCTGCAAACCTTTTTTCACGGGTTCAAGTTGCTTGAGTTCCAAATAGATTTTGATTCAACTTTTTTTAATCAACTTTAGATGAGAGAGGGACAATTTGCCGTAATTTTGGAGAATTTGTAATAAAAATGTATTACATGATGCTTTAGTTCTAAGCCTTGATCAACTGGACATCATGCCAAGGGTACGAGTCAATACGCTTGACAACTTTGCTGAAATGTGTTACAAACTATATATGAATTTAATAACAGTGATTCAGCAATTCTTCACTGTGAACTGGGGTTAGACTGTGCTACAACTCTCAAGGGTTTTTGTAAACAAATAAAAACCAAATTTTAAGAATCAAAACTTTATATTTTTATCGATAAAAAGTGAGTGAAATTTCTCGTTTTTATCCGGTTCAATCTCGTCAGTTTTTGCAGCCGGATAGATGTTTTATGCACGGGAGGAAAAATAAGACGTGAACTTACTAAAACCATACCGTTTTCACACAAAAGCGTTTATTGAACATCAAGCCAACCGCATCCTAGAACAGATGCAAACGACAACACATTTTGCTCCGAATTGGCCGTTTGATGGCTCTTTAGTGGCTGATTTTCTCGATTTAGGCGTGGTTTGGGATGTCATAGAACCCGACGAACAAGGGGCGATTGCTGCGAGGATTTTACCGAGAGAACGACTGATTGAGATTAACGAAAATATTCTCAACAAACCTCAAGGCTTCATCGAATCAACCCTCGCCCACGAAATCGGCCATTGGGTGTTACACGTGAACCATCAAGCGATTCTCCAAGCCGCCACAGACGCCGAAGAATCCTTTGTTTGTCGCTCCCAGAGTAGCATCGCTCAAATCGCCTCCATAGAATGGCAAGCTCAATATTTTGCCAGTTGTTTGTTGATGCCGCGCTATATTATGGAGCAGAAACGCCTCAGTCGAGACTTAACAAAATGGTCACACCTCTATGAACTCCGTCAAGAATTGGGCGTCAGCATCTCCAATCTGGTTTGTCGCCTGCAAGATTTAGGCTGGATTCATATTCGTCCCGGAGAACGCACCATTTATCCCGGTTGCGAAACCCTCAAACAACCCCAACAGTTGATCAATCACCAGGCTCGGGGTCAATCCCTGAGTCGGTTGATCATGCTAGAAGAGGCCAAACGTTAATTGTCCCAAGCCTCAACTCGGGACTTCGTTGCAGCAAAAATCCGGTTTCTCCCCACAGAAGCCACTCTCTGACTACCTTCTGGGGAAATCTGAGATTGCCGCGTTTAATTTTACATTCACAGCCGCTCTAACACGCTATATTTACAGTCTGAGCAAAGTGAATTTGTCAATAACCCTATCTATGGTGTAGAAATCGCTATGACTGCCCTTCCCCTTTCTCGCTGGGAACTCCAAAACCCCCAACAACTCGCCGAATTACTAACAACAGCCCAAACCTGGAAAGAAATTGAGGCTCTCGGAAAAGCATACCCCGACTGGAAACGGGAGGCTTGGGAGTTGCTGTCCCCAGAGAAACGGGAATATATCCAACAACTCAAACAGTGGAAAGATTGTCCCACCGCTCAAAAATTTCCCCTTGGTTGTACCGTTGAGCGAATTAATAGCACCCAAGGACTCACCGGACAAGTAATTAGTTACTGGAGTGCCTATGGTGTTGATTATGTCATGTTTAGAGTTGGACAGGATATTGACTGGTGTCAGGCTATTTTTTTGAAGAGAGTTAAAGCAGATAATCAATCCTCAGAAAATTAAAACCCCAAGCCAAAACAGTCCCTCAAAAACAAATGAATTGGCTGATAGGTGAAGTTCATTCCTCCAACTATCTGCTGATTCCCAATCTTTCGAGATTCAAATATATGTAGGTACAATATTTTTGGTCAAAACTGAAAAGGAGAATTAGAAATGACATGAGAATCTACCATCTTAAACAACCTTAGCAAACTCCCTGCATCTATCAAGCAATCAGTGCTTCTCTACACCGAGTTTCTAGTCAGTCAGTACGCCAAAGAAACAACTGGAATCTCCAAAAGTCCTCCTTTTATTTCATCACGGCGATCGCCATCTACTTGTATTTTTACGACTATTCAAAAGACTTGTTCTAATACCATTTTTGCTAACTTTTCTGCCGCTCCCGGTTCCCCTCGAACTTCAACTAAACGATCGCGCATTTGTTGTAGTTTTTCGGGATTTTGTAAATAATCTAACGCTAACTCCGCCACTGTTTTCGCTTCTAACTTTCCAACTAACTCCGGGACAATTTCCGTTTTCGCCCAAATATTCGGCCAAGCAAACCGTTTCCCCTGTTTTAATACCATCCAATTGATCGCTTTTGCAAACATTGAACCTGCTAAGGGTAAATTCGCTAATAGCCCCGGTATTCCATCCCAAGCCCGCATCGCATCTAATTGTTGGGTGGGAATCAATACAATCATTGGCACGCCTAAACACCCTAATTCAGCCGTATTCGCCCCAACTGTTGTTAAACACAACCGACATTGAGACAACAACCCATAAGCAGGGGTTTCAGTGTACAAGTAAATTTTTAAACCCGATTCTAACTGAAAATAAGGCGGATTAGCATCCTGTAAAATTGCCTTAAAATCACCGATTTGTGCTACAATAGGATTAAACTTTGGATCGGCAAATTGCGCTAACGTTGATAATTCTAACGTTGGGGCGACGGGAATCATAAAGCAAGTTTGAGGTCGTTTATTGTGTAAATATTGGGCGATCGCTAAGGTTAACGGCACACCTTGCGCTAGTTTCGCAGCTTTTGAACCGGGTAACAACCCAATTAATTCTACATTCGGATCGCTTAAAAAGTCTAAATTCAGTTGTTGATTTTTCCTCAACTGCACATCCGCCATCAAATCCCCAACAATCCTAAATTTAGCAGAATATTGATTCGGAATTGCTTCAATCACCTTAGCATTCATCGCCGCAAAACTATCTATCCATCGCCACCAACGCGCATCCCATTCTGCATAAATAACGCTACGATAGCCTAAGCGTTTTGCTGTGATTACGGTAAAAAATTGATCGCCACCCAAAAAAACAACCACACCTTGAGGATACCAGTCCCAATTTTCGGCGGTTTTTCCCGATAATAAAAATTGCCAAAAATAGTCGGCACTCTGAACCCGATCTATTTCTGGAAAAGAACTTGCGATCGCCACTTCTTTTCCGGTAGCATGAGGACAAGGCGAAAGGATGAGAGAAATTCTCACCTTTTCCCCTTGATTTCCTAACTGTTTTCGCAATGCCTCAACCACTGGACGAACCCAGGTTGTGAGTTCTCCAGGGCCGTTAGAAAGGATTATAATATCAATAGGCTGCACCATCTCGTTTCTTGAATAAAAACCCAAACCACGTTCGACATGATCGACACAAAGATTGGATCGATTTAAAGCGGATGTGTCCAGTGATATTCCATGTATTTTGTAGTGTTTAAAGCGACTTCTTGACCTAATAATTTTGCCACCACATACAGCGACAAATCTATTCCGGCGGCAATTCCCCCCGAGGTGAGAATTTTGTCTTGCTCGACAAACCGTTGATTTTCGACAACTGTTGTATTGGGTGCAATTTCTCGCAGTAAGTCAAAGGCTTGGTAATGAGTGGTTGCTTTTAAACCCTCAAGTAAACCTGCTTTTGCTAAAATCAAAGAACCCGTACAAACGGACATCACGAACTCAGCATCTTGAGAACAGGTTTTAACCCAATCTAAAATCGGCGATCGCTTCATCGCTTCTCGACTGCCAATTCCGCCCGGAATGATTACAATATGAGGAGAGGGGCAATCAGTCAGCGTATATTCGGGATTAACACTCAGCCCATTTTTGGCGCGAATAGCTTCTTTTGTTTCTGCAACGGTGTACACCTGAAACGGTTTATTTTCATCGGATTCTGAGGTCACAGAAAAAACCTCAAACGGCCCGGCAAAGTCTAGAACTTCGACATCATTATAGATCAAGATCGCAACATTTTTTTGGGTCATTGTCTTTACCATTCACTCAAATGATCAATCTCTTAAAACCAAGAGACATTTTTGTTGTCATTTCTCAACCCAAACAATGATGAAAAACCTTTTAAAATCTCGTACTATTCTCCGCTTGAGTCTTGCCTTTGTAACCATTTTGATAGTTTGGCAATTATTTTCTTCGGCTCAGGCTTCTACCAACTCTCAACTGGAATTTCGGATTCGGCGCTTAGAAACTCAAATCGGTCAATTGAGAGGGGAAATTAGCGGTTTAAGATCACGATCTTCTCCCTCGGTTAATATTGTTGAAGTTCCGCCTGTTGAAAATATTCCGCCCGATCCGCGATCGCATTTAATGTCTGGTGATCCGATGTTTGATCGATTAGCAACACTGGTGATTGAACTCAAACAAGATTTTCAACAACTTCAGCAGCGTGTTGACCAGATCGAATCTCAGACCGAAACCTAAAAACAGCAAGAGATTGAAAATCCTTAAAGTGCTGCTCTAGAATTCATTTTGATCAAATTCAATCCGAAATCGGGAGCAGCACCAATTTATTAAATCAAAAATTAACAGCGTTTCCAACTATTGGATGATATGGAAGTAGTAAGCGGCCACCAAAAAGTTGATTGCTAAAAGTAAGATTGCCCAGAAAGCGCGAAAAGTGTAAGGTGCTTTGGATTGACTCTTTGTCATAAACTGAATTCCCAATTCGATGACTTTATTAAAGCATAGATGAGATCATTTTCAGACAAATGGGGATCAATCTCTTTCCTAAGCAAGATCAGTCTATTTCTCCAGCATGATAAGAACTGCGAACAAGTGGGCCTGATCGCACATGAGAAAACCCCATTTCTTCAGCGATCGCACCGAACCGTTCAAATTCGGCTGGAGTCCAATATTTCTGCACAGGTAAATGTGCTAGAGACGGACGCATATATTGACCCAGAGTCAGGCGATCGCATTCAATTGATCGGAGATCTTCAAGGGTTTGAATAATCTCCGCTTCGGTTTCTCCATGTCCTAACATTAATCCGGACTTTGTGGGAATAGTTGAATCCAGTTTTTTAACAATTCTCAACACATCCAACGATCGCTCATACTTAGCACCCCGTCTAACCGTTGCTTGTAGACGTCGGACGGTTTCGACATTATGGTTATAACAAGCGGGTTGAGCGGCAACGACAGTGGCAATGCGTTGATATTGGAGTTCACTGGGATCACCCCCACCCTGTCCCCCCCAAAAATCCGCCGTCAGGACTTCAATCTCGGTTTGGGGGTTATGTTGCCGAATCGCCTCCATCGTGGCGACAAACCAAGCTGCACCGCCATCGGTTAAATCATCTCGGGCGACAGAAGTCAACACCACATAACGCAACCCAAGAAGCTTTACCGCTTCGGCAACCTTTTGGGGTTCATCCGGGTCTAACGGCATAGGAGCATGACCCTTATCCACTTGACAAAAGGCACAGGAACGGGTGCAAGTCGGCCCCATCAGCAGAAAAGTCGCCGTACCGTTGGCATAACATTCTCCCCGGTTTGGGCAACGTCCCTCCTCACAGATGGTATGAATTTGGCGCTGTTTGATAATACGCTGAACTTCAGACAGTTCACTGGCTTTTCCAATCGGACGCCGCAACCAGTCAGGCATGGCCGCCACAGTTGCTCGTAGGGAATTAGGTTGAGGCTGAGGTGTAGACGGGGAGTGAGTTGGGGTTGACATCTTCAACGTAAATGTATGGCAATATCCCTATAGGTTAGTACAACAAGTTAACAGTGACCAGTTTTACCAGTTACCAGTTACCAGTTATCAATCTTGCCTCTTAACTGTCCCCTGTCCCCTATCCCCTATCCCTCTTACCTTTTGCCTGTTGCCTTTTGCCTCTCTTACAAACTTTGCTCTCGGCGGAAACCGCCGGGCCGCAAGTTTGCGCTTTTGCCTTCTGCCTTTTGCCCTTTGAGGCTGATCCAGATTACTCTAATGTATGAAAAGAACTCGGGTAGAGTTCTAAGCTATGAGTCACAATAGACTCAAAGAGGAACACTTAACTCATCACAGGGAGTCAGTCGTGGCAGGTCGGAAAATCCTGGTTATTGATGATAGCAAAGTTATTCGAGTGCGAGTTCGGGAAATGCTGCCTCCGGGTAACTTTGACGTCTTAGAAGCCAAAGACGGTAAAGAAGGACTCGAACTGGTTCATCAGGAACATCCCAACTTGATTATGTTGGATTTCCTGTTACCCAAGTTGAGCGGTTGGGAAGTGTTCCAGCAGATCCAAGCTCATAATGATCTGCGGAAAATTCCATTAGTGTTAATGTCGGGTCGTAAAGAGGAGGTCACCGAAAAAATTGCTGAACCCTTTGAGTATTTTGAGTTTATCGAAAAACCCTTTGAGAAAAAGCAACTGATCGAGGCGATCAAGTCAGCTTTTGCCAAGGCGAACAAAGTCCGAGAACCCCAACCGAGTGCTGCACCTGCTGTAACTCCAGGAGCGCTATCAACGGCTGACGCGGCGAAAATTCAAGCCTTAGAACAGCAAATGGTCAAGATGCAAGCCGAGATGAACGCCCTCAAAAAACAACTTGTTCAACTCAAGGCTTTTGTTCTCAAACAAAAAAAGCCCTCTTAAGCCTGAGAGGGGAACTGCTAAAATTCACTGTTCATTCCCTGATTCCCGTTATGACTCTAGATGCTTCTTTTCTCACCCAACTGAGTGCGACGGCAGACTCACTCACGCAACGGTTGGATCAATTTTCTCAAGCCAAAGTCTTAGTTGTGGGAGATTTAACCCTAGACGAATATCTCACGGGTCAGGTAGAACGTCTCTCTCGTGAGGCGCCGGTGTTAATTCTCAGACATGAAGCGACTCGTCAGATTCCCGGAGGTGGGGCGAATGCGGTGTATAATCTGGCGAAACTGGGTGCAACGGTGAAAGTCGCTGGTTTTGTGGGTGAGGATGAACAGGGTTTGGCTTTGCGGCGAATCTTTGAGCAAGCGGGAATTGACACTGGGGGAATGTTGCTAGACCCTCATCGCCCGACGGTGACGAAAACTCGCATTTCCGGTCATGCCCGTCAGTCGGTGACGCAACAAATTGTCAGAATTGACCGCAAATCTGATGATTTACCGGATGCGGACTTACAGTTACAATTGGCTGACTATATTCGCCAACAACTGGGGACTGTAGATGCAGTGGTTTGTTCGGACTATGGGGATGGGGTTCTCACGCCTGCGACGATTAAGGCGGCTTTATCTCATCCTTTGACGGTGGTGGATACACAGAAGGATTTACATCGGTTTCCGGGGGCGAGTGTGTTTACTCCCAACCTGCCTGAAGCGGAACTGGCGGTGGGATACTCGATAACGGATGATCACACCCTCGCTCAAGCCGGAGAGGACTTGTTGAAACTCACCCAAGCCGCTCATATTTTGATTACTCGCGGTGAAGATGGGATGAGTCTGTTTTCTCGTTCAGACAATAGCAGTCCGATTTTATCCCATGTTCCGGCTTTCAACCGCACGGATGTGTTTGATGTCACCGGAGCAGGGGATACGGTGGTTGCAGCGTTAACGCTGGGGTTGTGTAGGGGGGCTTCGATGCGGGAAGCGGCTATTTTGGGGAATTTAGCCGCGAGTTTGGTGGTACGTCAGTTTGGGACGGCGACAACGACGACTGAGCAAATGAAAGAAACGTTGCGATCGCTTCTCTCGGAACTGAGTTCCATCTAAAATTAGCTAATATTTTATTGATTTGGATCAGCTTTAAATGCAACTCTCTCAGACGGCAATGACCAGCTTTTCACCTCACCTAAAGTTACTGGCATCTGAAGCACCACATCAAGGGTAAAGCGGAAAACCTTGCGCCCCCGACGACTACTTTCCGGGTCGAAAAACTCAAGCTTGACATCCCAACAGTCACTGTTGATGCGACAGAAGGGGCTTTTTTCGACTTTAATGGTGTCGAGTTGCCGACGTTCAGCGATCGCTTTTGCAAAGACGGAAGCCGCTTGGAAGATATTGGTGGCGGCAAAGTTGAGGGCGCGATCGCGAGAAGTCTGACCCACATTGCGGAGATCGTTGTAGACTCGGTTGAGGAACGAAGTCAGAGCTTGTTGGACGAGGGGTGCTTGGGCTTCGTCCACCTGACGAGCGATCGCCGCCATCGCCGCGTTGACCAGGGTATTCACTTTCCAGCCGTACATTCCTCGGAGGTCATGTACCTTCACGACTGGCACAACCTGACCAGAGAATAGTTCAACTGTGCGGTTAGTTTGTCGGGCGGGGATGCTAATTCGTTCTACAAATTCATCACTGCTTTCTGGTTCCAGTTGACCTGCTAACATCAGCACAAACATCTCGTAGATCTGGTCTGAAAACGGTCCTGTTGGTTCTAGGACATAGATCGTGTCTCCATCCAGGCTCAACGTCCAGATCAACGAACGGCTTTCGTCTGGGTTGCGATCGAGGTGTTCAACCATCTGACGGGGATCGTAGGGGTCTGGCGGAACCAAGATGCTGTCCATTTCTACCGGAGCCATCCGTTCTTTGAAGGTATCAACACGGGTTTCATCGCCAAAGTCATAGCTCAACGTTCCCAGAGCGTAAACATGGCCCGAAAAAGCGGTACTAGCCTCTACCGTAGCGGGGTCAGCAGTAGCCGGGTCAGCCGCCGCAGTTACCGCTACTTCGGCTGCCATTGGCGTAGCGGCTTGCATTGTCATAGTAGAGTCTCCAGCCGAACTTGCTGCGATCGCAGTCATCCCAGCAGGAATACTCGACGTATCCCCAGCGATCGCCGTGCTATAGCCAGCCCATTCGGTGCGGGTCACTTGGTCGCCTGCAAAGGAAATGGTAACAGAAGGTTGTCCAAACAGCACCTTCATCGCCCCAGGGATATTCACAAAGCCGCGTAGACAGCGTTCTGGTTCTTCTACAACGTTTGGGTCACAGGGAATAGCAGTATTCAGCAGTGCGGTTCGGACGGCTTCAGCATCAACAGTTTTGCCCTGTTGCACTTGCAAACTCATTAACAGCGCAGCAATTCCGGTCACGATGGGGGCTGATCCACTGGTTCCGGTTCGCAGTTTCGGTTTTTCACTACCGAGTTGCGCTCCCCAAATGTCGTCACCCGGAGCCATAATCCCCTCTTGGGTGTAGTTGCGTCCCCAGTTACTATAGTGGGATGGTGGACTGCCTAGATCCATTGCTCCAACCGGAACGACTCCTGGCAGGACACCAGGCAGACACCAATATTCACCCAAACCATTACCCGCCGGCCCAACAATTAGAATGTTGTTATCCAGGCACTTCTGTACCGCTTTAGCCAATAGCTCATCCCCTTCGCAGGTTTGGGTAGGGCGACAGAACCCACAGTGAATGATATTTGTCCCTAAATTCAAGGCTTGCTCAAAGGCACGAGCTAGGTTCAAAATAGCAATAGATTCTTCGGGAATCCCCGTACTGTTAACTGGCAAATTAATCAGGCGACAGTGAGGAGCAATACCAGCAGAAGGGGTGTTCTCTTGACCCACGATGATGCTGGTGACATGGCAAGTATGGTCATCGACTTTAAGACGGACTATCTCCGGTTCTGGAAAAGCTGCTTTGAATGCTTCTTCTTTCTCCTGTTTGGTGCGATCGCTATCATCAATCGCTCGGTATTTGGCATAGTCTTCTGGGGAAAACGGTTCTGGCGTGTCGTGCCAGTAGGGAAAGACTTTAGAAATTTCAGCGCCCTGGAAACAGGACAGGGAGTGATCGGGGTTGCCTTCGAGAACCACAATCGTGATGCGGGGGTCGCCAAGGGTTTGGTTGCGAATATGAGCCAGTCCAGGGACACGATCATCGAGGTCGTGGGGATGGAGTGCTACCAAAGCTGGGGTTGCAGAACTCTCAATCCCACTGGCTGAAATAGCCGCAGATTCAGTTTCATTCACTACAACATCCGATTCCACTTCACTATCGGAAGCCTCTGAGTCCATGACTTCAGTCGTCGTCTGGGATACAGATTCAGCCTCACTCACCGAAACCGCTGCCTCTGTTGTCTCCACCGATTCTGTAGGTTGGGTTGAGGAACGAAACCCAACATCTAGTTCAGATGTAGGTTGGATTGAGGAACGAAACCCAACATCAGCAGGCTCAGGTTCCGCCTCACCCCTATCCAACTCAACCGCGCTCACCGAGACTGCTACCTCCGCAGACTCATCGGAGGGGTCAACTTCTTCAACTGACTCAACTCCACTCGCTTCCACAGCACGATTCGGCAGCGATCCCAACGCGAACTCACCTACCGCCGACTCTTCCACATAGTCCAGACCTGCTGCTTGTCCAAAACCATCGCTATCTCCAGCCCCCAACGCGCAGGGAGCCAGACCCATATTCGTCGCCACTAGATAGAGATTTTGCTGCAACACTCCGACGTGTTTCAGCACTAGCGCATAGGCTACAGAGCGATACTTGCGGAACAGACGTCCAAACCGTGCCGTAACCACGAGAAGGACTTGTGGTTTTCCCCAAGAGCTTGATAGGTTGTTGAGAAACTCATAACCTGACCGAGAGAAAATATCGCTTTCTGCCGGAACAATCTGCTCGAGTTGATGGTTCAATGGGTCGTAGTGATATAAACCTGTATCCAAGCCTTCACATCGCCGCACCACCGGATAAATCTCTAACTCATACATTGCTCCCCCATCAGGATAAAGTCGGCGGCTCAACTCACCACAGTCGTCAATGTCCGCGTCAAAACCTAGTATTTCCCGCCAATTTTCACCAAACCACTCCTCCACTCGAAGAATGTCTTTGACACGGGCAGTACGATAGAGCAGTTCACTGAGTTGTTCTATGGTGATTGGATGTGCCTCGTCGTATTCTCGAATCGATTTCCGCGCTTCGATCGCGGCTGTTAACGTAGCATCGTTACTCATCAACGCCACCAAGTTCGGACGCGGCAGCGGCACAATCTGGTCGCTCATGGGTGGTTTCACCACCGGAAAATCAGACCACTGCTCGATGTTAATATCCTGTGTCGGATAGTCATGGCGACCCAAGCGGCTGCGGCTGTGGAACAGCAGGTTGTGAAAGTCCCAAAGCTGGAGCGAGGGGGGTTCAGGGTCAGCCGTCAGAAACCCCGCAGCCCACAGCAGGTTGAGAAACTGATAGGCGGTTTCTGCACCCAAGTACGGCGGTGGTGTCAGTGATCCTAAAGTTTGGGGCTGGGCGAGTTGAGCTAAGATCGCACTGGCTCGCCAGTCGAGGAGCTTGACCCGAAACTTCGACAGGGGGGACTCCAGTACCATTGTGCCTTCGTAGGGATGTTGATAGGCAAAACGGGAGAGGCTGAGGCGGGTTTGTGTCCAGTAGGGTTCGGTGAGATTCAACTCGGCGGAATCCACCATCGGAATCACCACTGCTAGGGGCAATACAGCATAACTCAACCAACCCCGCTCATCCAATTGTTGTAGTATCTGCCCAAACTGTTCCCCGGCTGCCTGACCCTCGAGTTCGGCTAACCCTTGCACGAGTAATTCAGGGGTGGTGTTGCCTGCCTTGAGACTATCAAGAGCCATACCCATTCCGGGCGTTGTGGCAACGGTTAGCCAAGCATTCGGCTCAGATTCTGCTCCGTGCAGAGTATAACCGTCTTTAGTGCTGGTAACTTGGACAGCAGGGTTAAGGGAAATAGCAAAAGGGCAATTGTTCATATTGATTGATAATGGTAAACAATAATTAGATAGGTGGGAAATTGAAAAAAAGTTATAATAAAATCTTATAACTTGTAGGATGGGTTAGGGGCGGGGATGATTTTTGGGAAAAACCAATAAGTTTTGATTCCGCGCCGTAACCCATCACCGGGGATTCTGTATAGGGATCAGCTATCCAAACTCCCAAATTGCTAACGAGTTACCCAGATTTAACTGTGCATTTTTACCAAAAGTAAAGGTTTTTTCCTGCTGTAATTGCTCTTTGAGAGTGCAAACAACCTTGCGAATTCGATAACGGGGAGCAACTTTCTGGCATACTTGGATCATAAAACCATGAGAATGATAGGTAGTAATATCTCCTTCGCAAGATGATTCATAGCCAAAAGCTTGAAGGAGTAATGCTAACTCCTCCTGTTCCGATAAAGTCAATTCAAGATGAACTTCCGATACGTCATCAAATAAAGAGGTTTCGGAAGTATCAAGGCTTTTTAGATAAGCAGCACGGTTAAAGCAACCATCACTGGTAAGTTTGATGTTTTTATACTTTAAATAATCCTGATGAAATTCCATCAACCATGAAGCAAAGGCTTCTCTCTCTGATGGGTTGATGGACAAATAATAAAACCAGGGAACTTTTCCAGCTTCGGTTTGACGAACTTGCAAATCAGAAAGTATTTCTTTAGCTCCTAATAAGGGTCTAAGCTTTTCCTGTACAATATCAATCTGTCCTGCTTGTTGACTATTAAAACCAATACCAGAAAAACCTTCCCTCAACCCTTCAGCACCGCCGGGAGGAAAAAGCTCTAGATAGGAATGTTTTCCTCTGAGATAAATTCCCGTCCAACTTTCTGCATCAGTTTTTACAGTATCTCGGGATATTGTGCAGAATTCTTGGCTAATAAACTCTGATTTGGCAATTGAATCTAGGGTTTCTGAGTCGAGAGTAACATATAAATGGTTAAATTCTATTCCCATATTCTTACTTCTTGACAGGGATATTGGGGGAGAGGCGGTTAACATTCTTCAGATCGAATGTAGTAAAAATCAAAATTTTCTAATCGACTGTTTTCTAACTCAGGCTCTGTAACAACCACAACATTATATAAGAGACAACTTTGACTTTGGCAAAAGTCATAAATCCGATCACCTAAGCTATTAAACCTAAAATATTTAGGAATATCTTTTATAGTTTTGAAGTAAAACCATAAAACTGGCGTTACACGGGCTTTCGAGAAGCATATTTTTACCTTAAGACGATCGAGAGCAATACCGATTCCCGGCGTTGTGGCTAGGGTTAGCAAAGCAGTCGGATCGGATTCTGCCGAATGCAGGGTGTAGTGGTCTTCGGTGCTTTTGATTTGGATATCGGGGTTGAGGAAAACAGCGAAGGGGTGATTGGTCATGGCGATCGATAATGGGAAACGATGATTGGGCAAGTAAGTTTATGACAGCAGCGAGCGGTGAAGCAATCGGGAGCGGTATTTTGAGCGATCGCCTTGAACATGACAAGTGGGTTCAATACCACAGTATCCTTCAATTTCAAGAACAGCTTCTTCAAAGAGAGGGAGGGGAAAGCTAGGCTCTACATCGAAAAAATCTCGATGAGTCCGTATGAACTGAAGACGACGTTCTCGTAAGTTAATCTGTTGAAATGAAGAATTCAGATTCATGATTTTTCTCAAGTGATAGGTAAAATTCGTCAATGTAAAATTTCGTCTGTATTTCAAGCAAAATTTCGTCTGTAATAAATGCGAAAATCATCCAATCTATTAACCTCTAAGTCCTGCTCAGTTACACCGATCCAAGTAATCGTAATAGAATCCTGACTTCGACAAAAGTCATACACTCTATCACCTAAAACATTGAATAAAAAATGTTCCTTTACATCTCTTAGATCATCAAAGCCAAAATATAATACTGGACTGACATTAGCTCGAGAAAATCCGGCCATAAAAAAATCTGAAGCATCAAGGAGTGAAGAAACTTTTTGCGAGAAGTTTTTTCGTATGTAAGATCTGGTGGATTTTCCTTGATTGTTATGTAGTCCATCTTTTTTTCTTGAAGAGTAAGTGTATAACTCAACCTCACTATGCCCATTCAAAAAAAAGTCAAACCCAATCATGCGGCAATCTTTCAGGATAGTCTGGACTAATTCAAGCGGGTAATAACCACCATCAAGAGCAATTGCCATACTCACCAGATCTTCAGAATTTTCAGAAACCATAATGTGTATTTTTGCACTCGAATCCTTAAGTTCTGGACGTAAGTCAAGTCCTATGGTCACCCCAATGATTTTGCCAGAAGTGATGTGTGCTGCCAGAAACTGCTGAAGTGAGCTGCGGTTAATTTGAACACCCACTCTACTTTCAATTGAATCCAAAAAATTCAAGGCTTGCACCAATGATTTATGCCAAAAGTTTTCCTGATTGCTAAAAATTTGATCACTAAAAATCAAAAAACGACCTGCAAGCAATCGATCCTCTTGAACCTTACAAGACAGCTCAACTATACTACTTCCCTCTAGCTCAACTACTAACTTTTCAAAAAGTGGCAGCGGAAAATCAGGGGTAACATCAAAAAAATATTGATGACCACGCATAAACTGAAGGCGCTGTTCCCGTAGATTGTTTTGCTGAAATCTAGAATTAATCGTCACAATTTTACTTCCTAATAAAACAGTTTGTAAGCATCTAAGGCGAATTACATACACTCATTCCTGAATTTGTGTTGTTCTATATTTGCCTTGAGCTTAGGCGATCTCCAGGAAAGAAAATACCACTTGCGCCCGGATTCTGCTGTATAATTAACCCGGTTTCAACGGTACATTGTTTCTCAGAAATCACCTTACCCGATTCACAAAGTCATTCATGTGATAGTACATTTTGACTCTCTGAATTGAATTGGTATAAAATTCAGATTCAGGAATACCTAGATATAGATCGTGAAAAACTCGATTTCGGTAGTGAGCATGAACTTGCTTAACCGTTTCATTTTTCAGATAGTCAACGGCACTGTTGGGAGATTTGAAATTATTAAAATATAGGATATCACTTTCGTTATCATTGCTAATTCCAATTTGAACAGTTCTACTTTCATAGAGTAGAGGCAGTGCTTTTGCAGGTAGTCTGGAAGTTAAATAGGCTTGAACATCTGCTCGTTGGAGATCGGCGGGGGAAAACGTGGGATAGACTTCTACCGCAGCTCGATTATCCAAGAAAAAGTCAAACCCTACTAATAATGTTCCATTAACAATTAATTTCTCCCAATCACGCTGTTCCCCACAAAGTGCTATGGCAATTGCTATCTTTTCTGGATAGTCCCTGATGCTCAAATACAACTTAATCCGTGAATGTCTGAGTTCGGGCCGAACGTCAACACCAACAGTCACCATATCTACCTTAGAAGGGTCTAAACCTGTTGCTAAAAACTGCTGAAGTAAACTCCGATTAATCTGGAGTTCTGGACGTTCTTCTAGGCGATGGGAGAAAGAGAGAAAATCTTCTATATCGAGCAATTTCAGGGCAGGATCGGAGACAAAAACTTCAGAGAGATAAGCAAAACGAGAGGGATAACAACGTTCTTTTTCGATATTGCAGCAACAGGAAATCGTTCCTCCTTTACCTTTCCTTTGTTCTTTAATAAAATTTTCAAATAAATTTAATGGATAGGAATTTTCAATGTCAAAAATTTGTTTATGTTCTTCAATATAGCGTAAATTTTCTTCATGGCGATTCCAAACCGGACTAGAGATAACAGCAGAAGGTTGAATTCGATTTTGAGTTTTAGTTTTGGAAGGTTTTACCGCTTTAATTTCTCCAAAAAACAGAGGTGAATTAGGGTGAAGCAAATTTGCAGCAGTCAGACGCAAAGCGAGGGCTGGCATTGTCATCGCCAGATTTTCGTCATATTCAATGGACTGGAAACCTGCCTGCTTGACAAATTCAACCGTTTTCTTAATGGTAATCACATGAGCGCCATACATTTCTTGCTGCTTGGCTTCCTCAAGCGATTGTTGCTCTAGCGCAGAGAGTGGCGGCTCTTTGACAAAAAGACCTGTGATATATAGAGTACCTCCTGGACGCAGCACCCGCTTGGCTTCAGCTAGGACTTGGGACACCTGATTAGAATACTTGATGCTGTCGTTGAAAAACACCACATCAAAGACTTCGTTAGGAAAGGGTGGTGCATGAAAATCTCCCACTTGCACCCGTACCCGATCAACTAAGTTAGCTTGGGCAATCCGAATTTGCGCTTCTGCTGCCTCCACTTCAGAAATCGTTATTCCCTCAATCCGCGTTCCTGGATACGACTGGGCAATATGAATTGCCGGAATTCCAGCCCCACAACCCGCATCAAAGATATAGTTCCCCGGTTGTATCCCCATACGAGCCGCCAGATCAAGATTATGGGATCTAGCGACCGGCTCAGGAACCATTCGACTAAAGTTAATGGAATTTTTGTTATAAAAAGCACGAACTTTTTCGGCTTCAGATGTTGGGCTGGACTGAGTAGGAACACTAGGACTGATAGAATTATTTTGCATAATATTTTGAGGGTAATAGGGGGTAGCCAAACAAGTATTAGGCTATACAATCGTTTTTCAAAAAAGACGAGGCAAAGATCAGGAAGACAAGACTCGATCGATGTCTGCTATCCAAGCATCCTTATCCTCGTCTTTCAGCTAAAGCCTAGCGCTCTTTAGTGTTTAGATTTAGGACAGTAAACTGCTTTATTCCCAAAGGTGAACTAGGCTGAAGATTTGATTGGCTAGCGATTGCCAATTCAGGTGATTTAGGCATCACCATCATCGTAGGAACAAGGCGGCACGTAAGATGCATCTGCCCCATCGTAGGAACAAGGCGGCACGTAAGATGCATCTGCCCCATCGTAGGAACAAGGCGGCACGTAAGATGCATCCATACCGGCACCACCGAGCGCTTCTTCAGACAGTTCAGCCAAGTGGCTGGGGAGTTTACCGTTGGTGCTACGGAGTACGGGCTTGCCTTGGTGGGGCAGGATGTTTTTCTTATCCATGAGAATAATCCTCTTTTTGTTGCATGGTTTATTGACCCGTTGAGGTGGGTCAGTCCCCTTCTTCCTGGAGAAGAAGCCTAGTCGGGCGACATCTGGCACGTAGCGAAAGCGAGTCGCCCCTAAACTTTAAAAAAACTTAAAATGGCATCGGTGTGGGGTTCATCTGTGCCTCAGTGAGCGGTTCATCTAGCCATCCCAGTTTCACCGGGACATCATAGAGCCGACCCACCCCAAACCGTGACCAAAAATGGCGCATCCCTGGCACTGTCACCTTAACCACATTCAGCCCAATGTCCGGTCGGGTTTGATCGATTACCAAAGTTTCTAAACCCGCTTGTTTAGCAATGTTTACGCAGGTCATCACATCGGTGTAAATATCATCACTCCAACGCTTGGGGTAGTCCTGGGCTGTTTTGAGGGGTTGTGTGGTATCAGGGAGGAGATAGGGATGATCCGCCAGTTTCGCTGTTATTAACCAATCTGTTGCATCACTTTTCAGGTTCTCATCTGGGACTTTATCGAGTTCCAGGCCAATTTGGTTTACTTCTGTGACGGCGCGGAGAATAGCAATAGTCGGGTCGAGGTGCGCCCCAAAGCCGAGAATCAGCCGTTCCGAACTTCCAGTTTTTCGATTCGACACCCCGGCAAAAGCTGGAATACCCAAGTCTGCTGTTAAATCCAGCACCCACAAATCGCGATCGTTTTCCCGGTAGAACTGCTGCAACTGGACAAAATACGGCTCGTTAAAGCTGCCCAGATCCACTGCCGGACGCCTCAAGCGGTTGTACCACCACAGCGCCACACCGTCGCGCTCCACCAGTTCCATAAACCCTTGCAGAATGGCTTCTTCCAGGGTGTTGCCTGCGGCGTTTCCGTTGGAGTCACCTCTGGCGAAGCGGTGTTCTGGGGGTAAGGGATAGTGGTAGTAACACAGGGCTGTCGGCAGATACTTATGGGTCTGCTCTGTTAATGACCATACGGGGGTCCATTCAATGGCTTGACTCGCATCAAAGCGCTGAGGAATCCAATCGTGAGCCACTGTTGCCTGTTCGTTCAGGGTGTCCCGGTTAGCATATTGGGCATCGCTAAAGCACAAACACTGCTCAGGATGAATCGCCAAGTCTCCCAGTTCTGCCAGGGTTGCCCGTTTGCGGGGTTCATCCCCCTGAAAGATACCGGAATAGCGTTCCACTGCCTCACAGAAACCACTAGCCTTAGATTGGCTATCGGTTTTGCCTTTGCCAGAACTCTTGTGTTTCAAGGTATTCCGCAGACCCCGCAGGGAGGTGGCGCTGCCGAAGCTATGCCCCGCCCGGTAGGTATGTACCAAGGGATTAGCTGGGTCGGTGATTCGCACCAGTTCTGTGACGACTCCCGTCACCGCGCTGATTAGATGCTGGTATTTCTGCACCGTCTGTTCGGGAGTGGTGCCCCGATGACCGCCATCGCTGGTGAAGTGCTTGGGGCGCGACTCCAACTTCAGAGGTTCAAATCCTCGGTGCTGCAAAATTTTGGGATCACCACAGGTTGGACATTGCGATCGCTTAATCAAGATATGGCTTTTCAAGTCCAAAATCGAGTGGTTTAAGGTGATAATCTTGCCATCGAGGGTGGGAAAGAACACAGTACCCGGTGCAGTGGCATTGACGTGGTGCTTGACAATGCACTTGGCAATTTCAGTTGCCGCGAACTGTAGCCCCGTTTGCAGGGTAGAAGGCAGGGTTGCCCGTGCGGTAGGCAGGCAACCCATTACAGAACCGGACTGACCATTACGTTGCTGCTGGGCTTGTTTTTGCCGCAATACTGACGCCTCGACTTCCCGGTTGCCCCGTAGCCGATGAGCTAGACAGTCCCAACAGCCCGTCTTGCCCGGAACAAACACAGGCCCCAGCCACAGCACACTGCCTACAGGCTTAACCAGTAGCCAAGTTTGTTGACTCTCTAGTGCCTGTTTATTAATCTTGGCGAGTTCGGGCTGCAAATAGTCATCGGTTAAGACGACGTTGAGCGCCGTTGGAGAACCTGCTTCCGTTGGGGTCTGCACGGAAATACCAATGTCCCGCAGAGCCGTTGTCAGGGCTGCTACCGTCACTTCACTGATGTTGCCCACAGGGGTTAGGGTTACAGGCTGCCGTAAAGCTTCCGCAGCAACCGGAGGTGCAATCCCTAACTCGCTCCAAAATGCCGCCACTTCCGAGGACAGTTCCGGGGCTGCCTCCGTGAGGTAGCCCTTTTCCGCCAGACGCTCCAGTACATAGTCGATGTATTCTTCTGGGACTTCCCCATCCAGCTTTTCGACAATCTGCTCACGGCTGTGTTGCCCATTTAAGAGGGGCAAAATCTGGCAGTAAAGCTGTCCTGTCAGGGCATGGTTAGCCTGTTCGCCAAGGAGATAGACTTGCTTTGGCTCGATCACCTCGACATGAAAGTGGGGTTGAATTTGGAGCAGTGGGGTGGATTGCATAGAACGAACAGTCAGTGATTAAGTGGACGATAACAAGACCAGCAGCTAGGGGTTAAGCCCAGATGCGACCACGCCGGAAGGATTTAGGGTCTTTGTCTGATTTCTTGGCTTGATCCTTGACGTATTGGCACCAGTAGGAATAATCTTGCAGCCCGGTCTGGGAAGTGGGAACGTAAGACTTTTTGGGTTCAGGCGTTGTGATCGTCGTCGGTTCAGACTTGCTCGGTTCAGGCGGGGTCGGTTCAGGGTTAGAGGGGACTTCCGAGGATGTTGTTGTGGTTTTGTTCTTGCTCATAGTGTCCTTGGATGTTTAGGGTTGGCTGAGGCATCGCGTGATTAGCAGCCCATTAATAGAATCCTGCTATCGAAAACTGATATAACACGGTACAAACCGTATTAAAGTTTCGTTCCTGCTTCATCTCGGACTGTCGGCAGTACCCGATCCACAGGCTCAAACCGAATAGCCTTCGGCGTAATGTTCGCGCATTGAGGCTTGCGTTCAAGTCGCGGCCGATTGATATGTGGCAAGCTTCACATCTGAACAGGTAGCCAAGACCTTAATCCCTACATCAACACCCAGATAAACTCTTGATTTGATGGTGTGTTCAGGCTCAAATTCATAAGCGACAGACAGATACCAATTGCCAGCAATACGACTGATGGTTATTCGCTTAGTCTTGATTTCCGGCAGGGGTTCATAAACGCACTTAGAGTACCGTGTTGTACAGCTAATCGTCAACTAGGTTCGCACTCCCATGCTGCCAAAACCTCCCCAGCCCTGGCTGGCTGAACTCTGGCTGGCACTAGAGTGCATCACTTGGTTGAAACTACGGTTGGCAAAGGCTGGAGGATCGTTATAGTTAGCGGCATGGAGCAGATCCATCCGAATATGCACCAAATCTTCGGGACGACCATTTTCTAGATCCACGCACAGTGCTGGCTGGATAAAATGGGGACGTTTAATCGGGGGAGATAATAGAGGAAGTCGCATAGTTTAGGATTCTCCCTATGGAGAGTATTAATCAACTGAACACATCTGCATCTTTTAGTGAGAGTGGGGTCTAATATTGCACTCTCACTAAAATTGTGCGGCTCCTTAGTAGGGAGAAGACCAAGAACGAACTTCGCCAAGGGTGACAGGAATTAGATCGCTGACATCAATGGTAAAGCGGTAAATCTTCTTGGCACGGCGGCTGTTTTCCGGGTCGAAGAACTTCAGCTTCACATCCCAGCAGTCGCTATCCATCCGACAGAAGGGGCTTTTCTCTACCGTAACGCTATCGAGTTCCATGCCAACGGCTACCGCTTGGCTGAAAGTTTGGGCGGCTTGGAAGGCGTTGGTAACGGAGAAGTTGAGGGCGCGGTCTTGGGAAGTGGTTCCCAAGTTGCGGAGGTCGTAGTAGATGCGGTTCAGGAAGCCATCCAAGGTTTTGCGGATTGTTTCTTCGTCAGCAGTGCCATCTTCAGCTTGTACCGCGCCCATTGCTGCGCTGACCAGGTTGTTGACTTTCCAACCGTAGAGACCACGGGTGCTTTGGGGTTCAATCACCGGGATGACTTGACCGGAGAAGAGTTTGACCTTACGTCCAGTTAAAATACCGGGGATACTCACCCGTTCAACATATTCCGCATCGTTTTCCGGTTGGATTTGACCCGCCAGGAGTTCTTGAAGGGCGCGGTATGCTTCCGCCGCAAAGGGGCCAGCCGGATCGATCGCATAGACCGGAGTCAGTTCAATGTTTAATGTCCAAATCAGCGATCGCGCCTCGGAGATGTTTTCCCCTAGATAGTCCACCATCTGACGGGCGTCGTAGGGGTTGGCGGGAACCATGACTCCTCCACCTAAATCAAAGGGGGGCATGAGTTGTTTAAAGGAGTCCCGGCGTGCTTCTGTTCCGAAGTCGTAGCCAAGGGTTCCTAGAGCATAGACAAGCTGACCCATCTCGGCAAGTTCGCTGGGGGCTTGGCTGGCAGTGACGGAATTAGCAGTAAAGTTGGGCATCATGGGTTGTTGAGTTACAGGGGTGGGCAATGATTGAATCAAGTCTTGCAAGTTAGGACTGTTGCTCGGAACTGCCCCAACTGCTGGACTGGCTGCTGCAACCGAGCCTTGAGCGGGTTGCTCTTGCTGGGCGGCAGTGGCTTCACCTGCGTTGGTTAGACCGCCACCACAACCGCAGCCTGCGGCTTGTACTTCTGATACCTCGACTGATGTGAATTCCTCAGCCATCTTTCCTCCTTTTACTAACGTTATGGCTCCAGAGACGTTCAGTTTGCCTGCCAGACACCGCCGGGTTTCTTCTGGCAAGTCAGGGTCACAGGGTAAGGCACTCTGCAACAAGATTTGACGAACTTTTTGGGGGTCGGGGGTTTCTCCTTGCTCCCGTTGAAGGCTGAGTAACACGGCTGCTACACCGGAGACAATCGGCGTGGCTAAACTTGTCCCACTCAGGCGGTGGGTGCCACCACCCGGTTTCGCCCCCAGGATGTCTTTGCCAGGGGCAAGGATTCCTTGGTTTTTGTAGGTTTCGCCCCAGTTGCTAAAGTCGAGGGGTTTGCCATTCGCATCCATCGCCCCGACCGCTAGCACAGATGGCAAGGCTGCGGGTACGTGTAAGCAATCGCAACCATTGTTTCCAGCCGCAGCGACCAGCAAGACGTTATTTTGTCTGCACAGACGAACGGCATTCTCTAGCCAGCCATCGGCTTCGCCAAAGTCAGTCAGTTGACCTCCACTGAGGTTGATCACGTGGGCTCCAGCATTGACGGCTTGCTCGATTCCCCGAGCCAAATCTAACTGGGAAGTCTTGCGGCGGTCATCGGCAAAGATCGGCACGATTATCCCCTTGCAATGGGGAGCGATTCCCTCCACTGGGCTGCCCGGTTGCCCAAAGATAATGCTGGCAACGTGGGTTCCGTGCATGGACATATTGCCATCAATTCTAGGAGCCTCTTGAACCAAGGTGGGAAGATAGGTTAGATCTGCGCCTTGGAAGCAAGGATGATTTTGGTCAACAGGACCATCCAAAACAGCCACACAAATACTACTATCTCCTTGGGAGATGGTACTTAATTTCTCTAGCATTTAAACGTATTTATTCCAAATACTAATCAGCATAGAGTCGTTCTTTTACATCTATTGCTAGCTGGGTTTTCACCTTGAATGTAAGGTAATCAAACCCAGCCTACTCTAAGTCTAATCTTTGAAAAAAGACTATCATAACATTGTCTTTAAAACAAGGGATTAGTTTGATTTCTGCACAATCCTATGTTGGCCAGATGCTCCAACAGACCGTCACTTTAAATGACTGGTTTGTTAAATTGGCTAGTGGAAGAGCGTTTAGCTCAATGCCAACTCACTAAAAATATCTAAACATAGTTAGAAGCCAAAGTCTAACTTTTTTCAATAAAACTTTACAGAGTTCTTGAATCTGTTGAATTTTTAGTAAAATGGCCTATTCTGAAGATGGCTTTTCCGTACCGACTTTTGATCTTAATGAAGCGCGAATACTCGCACCAAAATTATTTTTGGTGTCGGGACAGGGCTTTGAGGCATTCCCCTGTAAATTCAGAGTCAGGGGCGAACGGTTAACTTTTGCAACTTTTTTAGGATCTAATAGTATGAACCTGCTATTTTGTGGTACGGTGCTACGGTAATTTGTGTAGCAATCGGGGTTCTCTCGGAGGCTGGGATTCAAAGGATCAGCCGATACAATTTTCAGGGATGGCTCAGGCTGAAACCCTTGATTAAGCTAGATTCTAACCTGACGGGAGAGCCAAGCGGAACGATCAAGGGAGATTTGATCGTCTTGTTGGCTGATTGCAATCAGTCCATGAACGTCGAATCTTAGAAAGAAGATTCCCCCGAATAAATTTTGGGAAGTGTCAATTGACGCCAATCCAATTTCTTGTTAGATTCTGCACTTCTATACAGTTTGTCGGAGAAAAGCCGTGAGTTCACCATCCCACCGCAACTGTGAATCGACCTCGCATCTGATCAAGTTCGATCATCAATCGTCTGAGTGCATCAATCGTTGTTCTAAACCTTTGAACTCCCGCGCTCTCAAACTTCATGGGTCTAACCTCAACTGTGAGTCGGTTCACCTGCCATTGAGTATAAAATTTCAGCGTTTGTCGTTTTTAGTCGTTGCGATCGCCAGTCTGAGCCTTTACCTAGATGCCGCTCCGACTCTAGCAGAACCGTTGCTGAGACAACAAGTGGATCAAACCCCTCAGTCTCCCAATACTCCTGCTAACATCATTTACGTGAGTGCTTCCACTGGAGATGATGGGGGTAACGGTTCCCAAGAGTCTCCGTTGAGAACGATTACTCAAGCCTTAAATCTCGCTCAAGCCAATACCGCAATTCTTCTGGCGCAGGGAACCTACAGCGCCCAAACAGGCGAACAGTTTCCCCTGATGCTCAAACCCAATGTTACCATTCAAGGCAATCCCAACACTCGCGGAGAAGCGATTATTATCTATGGTGGCGGCTTCTATACCAGTCGCACCTCAGCCAAACAAGACATTGCGGTTCTCGGGGCTAACGGGGCGAGAATTAGCGGGGTAACAGTGACGAATCCCAATCCACGCGGCTATGGATTATGGGTTGAATCGGCTTCGATGATTATCTCTAATAATACCTTTAGCGGCAGCACCCATGATGGTATTTCGGTTGTTGGCAGCAGTGCGCCGTTAATACAAGAAAATAATTTTAGCGGAAATGGAGCGAACGGTATTACTGTTTTTGGTTCCTCTCGCCCAGAAATTCGCAATAATGAATTTCAAAATACTGGATTTGGAATTAATGTCTCCCAAAACGCCGCTCCGTTTATCGCTGGAAATCGGATTATTTTTAACAAAGATGGGATTGTGATTCAAGCGAACGCCCGTCCGATTTTAAGAGATAATTATATTGAACGCAATGAACGGGATGGAATTGTGGCGATCGCTACGGCGTTACCGGACTTAGGAAATGCTACCGAACCCGGTCATAACGTCATCCGCAGTAATGGCCGCTATGATGTCAACAACGGCACGAAAACCCAAGTCATCCAAGCCTACGGAAATCAACTCACTTCAGCCAAAACCATTGGTTCAGTCGAAGTCATCGGAAATTATACCGCCCCGAATGCCCCCTCTCCCATAGCCCAGCAACTTACCAACCGCGTTAATAATGACTCGGCTAATAACCCCTCTGCTATTTCTCCTATCAATAGCAGCGCCGCCTTACCGGTATTCATCCCAGAAGCATCCACTTCTCGCCCAACAGCCCGAAATCCTCGTCCGACGGCTTCCCCTCGCCCTGTGTCTATTGCGGTTCCCCCACCCCAAATTCAAGGGATTTCGACACCGCCTCCTACTCCTGCGCCTGTTGTCGCCAATTCTAACTCCTCTGGGAGATCTTTAATTCTCTCCAACCTCTCCTCAACCTCTGCTTCGGAATCTACCGCTATTCCTATTGCGGTTCCGCCGCCTGAAACCGGAGAAGTGTTAAATTCCTATCCGCCCCAAAATTCACCGCCGCAAGCGTTATCTTCGTCGGGTGTGTTACCTGTTCCGGGTTCTGGTATTCCCCTAAGTGGCGAAGGTTATCTTCCCCCGGGTTTAAATACTGGCCCTTCTGCAAGTCCGCCTGTCGGTCAGTTGACCCCTCTAACAACGGCTTTAAGAAGTTTACAGTATCGTGTCGTTGTCGAGGATAATAGTGAGGGGGCTTATCAACGAGTCAGAACGGTTGTTCCTGATGCGTTTCGCACGGTGGTTCAAGGACGCTCAATTATTCAAGCGGGCGCTTTTGAAAGTCGTGCTAAAGCCTCGGAGGTGATACAATTGCTAAACCGAAATGGAATTCGAGCTAAACTCGAACCCTATAATTAGCAAATCCGTGACGATGTGAATTAATTTTTGATTAATCAAACTCTCGGGTGTGTTTTTACTCTTTTTTTGATCGATGAACACTAAAATTAAACCGAACTGGGCGGGTGAAGATTTGTTATCTCGTTTCGTGAATGTGTTAATTAAAACGCCTCCCATTTACAGCGTGATGAAACATCAAGCTAGACAGGTTTTCATTAAAACAGCCGAAAAAAACGGCATTTATTGGCGGAAAAATTACAAACAATTAGAAGACTCAACCGTTAAAAGTTTATTCTCAAAAATTTGCGATCAAACTATTATTTATCCTGATTATTATCAACAACCTTTTCATGCTTACGAAACCGGAAACTTAGGTTGGGATGCTGCATTTGAAGCTGAATCTGCTACCTATTCAATGGGGTTGAGAGTTTGGCGAGATGAAAATCTCAGTTGGGAAACCGCCCACGAAAGATTACGTTCTAGCTTTCATCAAGTTCTTGGAAAATATCTCCCTCAATCTGTTAATAATGTTTTAGATATCGGCTGTTCTGTGGGAATTTCTACCCGAAGTTTACATGATTATCTTAAACAAAATTATAATCCTCATGTTCAGACGATTGGTTTAGATTTATCGCCCTATATGTTAGCCGTCGCTAAACACCAAGACACTCAAGCCGAAATTGAATGGAAACACGCCCTCGCTGAAAATACAGGCTTTCCTGATGATTCCTTTGATGTGGTTACTCTACAGTTTCTCATCCATGAACTACCCCGTCAAGCTACTCGTAATATCTTTCAAGAAGTCTTGAGAATTCTGCGCCCCGGTGGCTGTTTAGCAATCGTTGATAATAATCCAAAATCTCCCGTTATTCAGAATTTACCGCCTGTGTTGTTTACTCTGATGAAAAGTACCGAACCCTGGACTGATGATTATTATACCTTTGATGTGGAAGCCGCTTTAACAGAAATGGGTTTTGACTATCAAACCACTGTTGCTAGTGACCCCCGCCATCGTACAATTATTGCGATCAAATCTGAATAAGTGCTTGATTCGTTTGAGTTGGATTGATGGAGAATTCTTAGATCAGTGACGAGTGTAGGGGCGGGTTTAAACAGTTTACAGTTTACAGTTATGCAGTTTACAGTTATGCAGTTATTACTGGTTACTGTTCCCTATCTCCTATCCTCTGTCCCCTGTCCCCTGTCCCCAGCCCCCTAGATCATGTCTAACTTACCGATCACCGTCACTGTTAAACTGTTTGCTGTGTATCAAGAGGTTTACAAGCTTCCTGAACTGGTTTTAACTTTACCTTCTCAAACCCCTGTTTCTCAAGTTCTCGAACACTGTATCAACGAACATCCCCAACTCGAACAGTGGCGCTCAGTCACTCATTTTGGCGTTAACTTGCAGTTTGTTTCGCCCGAAACCCCGTTAGAAGATGGTGATGAAGTCGTCTTAATTCCGCCTGTTAGCGGAGGTTAAGGTTTAGTTAAATAAACCTGAGAAAATTTTCATACGGAATACATCCCCATTTGACTGGAGATAGAATAAAGTAGAGAATGTAACCCTAATCAAGTCATGGAAACCATGAAGCGTATCAATCCGAAGGGAGTGGGTGTATCTGCTATTGTCGCTATTGGCTTTTTGAGCCTATCTTCAGCAGGTTGCTTGTTCGACAAATCGGCACAGACGAATGATTCTTCGTCTATTGCTATCTCTCGTTCTCAGATTGTAGATCCGCAGACAGGCTCCATTATATTTGTTTCTAGCCTAAAACGCAACTAATTGATCAATAAATTTTTGGAGTTCAGGAACTCAGAGATTTTCAACAATCCTCTTTGATTGATTTCCGCTTTCTTCTACATCTACCTCCATGCTGAGAATACCAAACGATACCGGGCTTCTTGAGGAAACCCGGTTATCCTCGTTCTAGAGCCAACCTTCTAAGGCAGCGCCGACGACTCGATGATCCTCATCTTTTTTGAGGTAGTTGAGTGCAGCTTTGGCTTGGGGATCGTCAAATTTTCTTAAAGCCAGAGCCACCCGTGAACGGGTACGCCAGCCGTCTGCACTGACGAGCCTGAGAAGCTGTTGTAACGCTTCTGTTTGTTTGGTGGTTCCTGAGAGCATTCCTAAGCTGTCAATGGCTGCTTCCTTAACGGTTTGATCCTCCCCCGTCAAACTATAGCTACAGATATCATACAGGGCTTCTGGATAGGACATCTCAGTTAAGGGTGCAAGGATGCTCCGACGAACGAGCCAGCTATCATCGAGACGAAACGCTTCCACAAGATGAGGAATAGCGATATCACCGTACTTCGACAAAGCGTTAGCCGCTTCCGCCCTGACGTTATAATCGTGATCGCCTTTGAGCAACTCTAGCAACGCCTCAAAGGACTCAGGAGAACGTTTGTTCCCTAAACCCATCGCCACAAAAGAGCGAATTAAAAACTCAGGATCACGCAGCTTACTCATCAACAAGGGAACGGCAACTTCACTATCATAGTGTCTCAGTTCGGTGAGCGCTTTTAATCGCTGTTGAGAATCACTACTGTTGAGATACGTTTGAATCTGATCAATTTCCATGACTAACTCTCCTAAGTCTAAACACAAAAAACGACAGGCACCCAAAATTTACATTTATCTTAATTGAGCCGAGTTGCACCCGCGCCATAAGTAACAGGTTGGCGACGGGATGAATCGCGACCAAAAATGATATAATAGAGATGGTTTTTTACCCACCGACCGTCTCGGAACATAGAGGCTATACACAACAGAAGCAGGTTTTTAACCTCGCCGAAGAAAGAGCGGAGATCGGGAAGAAAGCAAGATCACTGGTCTAAAAAAAATCAAGCCCAAATCTGCTTTCGGTGTTTTAATTTTAGAACCCTCGGGAGGAGGGGGATAGCCTGGGTAGTAGAAATATCTACTACGGGAGTCAGTGCGATACGCAAGTATTAGCACGCACCTCCGGAGACGATGTAAGACCAAAGCAGGAAACTTTTCTGGTAGAGGCAATTGTCAATGAAACAGGAAGCCCACGCCAACGCATTCGCTTATGGCGATGGGTACTTCACATTTGTTTAGATTGATAATTGTTTTGACTGTATCTGAAATGGAAAAAAGATGCAACAGATGGTTAATCCCTCTAAATCTCTTGAATGAAGGGGGCTTGCAGACTGATCCCCTTGGGGTGAAGATTAGAGACTTGTGTGTTTGCTTGATGCCTATCGCCTGCAAACAGAATGGTGTTTTATATTACTTGACTCGTTGATCACCTGAGAACTGTCCCCTGATGGATTGTCGGATCTGATTATTCAGCTTACCAAAAGGTCGCCTCGTTGCACCCACGCCATAAGAAGCGCGTTGGCGGTGGGATGAATCGCGACCAACAAAACAATTAATTGGGTCTTTCTTGCTCCTCAATGTACTCTTTCAGTCTCTCAACGGTTACGCCTCCACAACTCGAAACATAATAACTGCTAGACCAGACCACCTTCTTTCCCCAATAAATCTCTTTCAATTGAGTTTCAAACTGCTTAGAAAGAACTCGACTGGTGGCGGTTTTAATTGAGTTTACCAGTTTGCTTAATTGCAGTTGAGGGAGGTATTGAAAAAGCAGGTGAACATGGTCTGGTTCACCATTGAACTCTATCAACTCGCAGCCATTCTTTTCCAGGTTTTTGTTGATCACCGCTTCTATGGTGGTCAGCATTTCGTCTGTAAAGACCTTTTTTCGATATTTAGAAACTAACACCAAATGGGCTTGAACGTCTGAGACTGCTCTTGCTGAATGTTTTACGGTCATGTTGATTTTTAACTCCATTTCCGCTACACTACTAGCAGTCTATCATCATAAATCGATGTTTACTGCTCTCAAAGTTCGGTTGTATCCCAATCAAGAACAGCGCATTCAACTTTTAAAAGAGTTTGGGTGTGCCAGGTTTGTATATAATCGATTTCTGGCGGAGTGGAACAAAGTTTACGAGGAAACGGGCAAAGGCTTAAATTATACGAAATGTGCCAATAAATTACCCGCTCTCAAAAAAGAGTTGCCCTGGTTAACCGAGGTTGCTAGTCAAGTTTTACAGCAATCGCTAAAAAACCTGGATACCGCATTTAAGAACTTTTTTACAGGTACAAGTCGATACCCTAAATTAAAGTCCAAACATAGAAAGCAATCCGCAACTTATCCTCAAGGGTTTCGGGTTAACAGTTCAACAATTAAACTCCCCAAACTGGGAGAAGTTAAAGCTAAGATTCACCGATCAATAAAAGGTAAAGTCAAGTCAATTACTGTTTCGATGACTCCATCGGGCAAGTATTTTGCATCGCTTAAAATTGAGTTAGCGGGTTTATTACCCAAACCCTGTATAGAAGGTAAAGTGATCGGTGTTGATTTAGGACTGGATGCCCTGATTGTTACCAGCGACGGCGAAAAGATTAAACCTCCTAAATTCTATAGACAATATGAGAAAAAGTTAGCCAGATCTCAAAAACGATTATCTCGTAAAGTCAAGGGATCTAGTAATCGAAACAAGGCAAGGATTAAGGTTGCAAAGGTACACAACAAGATTGCCAATTGTCGTTTAGACGCTCATCACAAGCTTTCACGCAAGCTAGTTGACAAAAACCAAGTCATTGTGTTTGAGAATCTAAATATTAAAGGTATGGGTCGCAATCATTGTTTAGCCAAGTCTATTAACGATGCTGCCTGGGGGATGCTACAAACCCTAACCGAATACAAGGCAAAAGAGCAGGGGAAATTAGTTGTCTTTGTAGACCGATTTTTCCCCAGTTCTAAAACTTGTAATTGTTGTGGGCATCGAATTGATACAATGCCCTTAAAAGTCAGGACTTGGGAATGTCCAAAGTGCGGAAAAGTGCATGATAGAGACATCAACACCGCACTCAATTTGCGTGACTATTTTATAACGGAGACTGTTGCGGAAAAACGGATTAAGCTATCTCTAAAACACAAAGATATCGGTTGCTAACAGTTAAGTTAATCCGTTCTTCCTTTTAATATCTGTTTCTGATTTTTTAGCGTCAGGAAGTGGCGTTTTAGCCTGTGGAGACGATGTAAGACCAAAGCTGGAAGTTAATTCTGGTAGAGGCGATTGTCAAAGAAACAGGAAGCCCACACCATAAGCGTGCATCGTTGGTGTTGGGTACTTCACAATTTAGCACTCCTAATTAGATCTTTGCTCTTTTCCTTGTTTGCTATGTATCTGAAAACGCTACACCTTCAACAGTTTCGCAACTATCGGGATCAAAAAGTAGTGTTTGATGCTCCTAAAACGATTTTAGTTGGTGATAACGCCCAAGGAAAATCTAATCTGTTAGAAGCGGTTGAGTTACTTTCTACGTTAAAAAGTCATCGGGTGAGTCGCGATCGCGATCTGATTTTAGATCCTGAAACCATCGGACAAATTACCGCTACTTTAGAACGAGATCGAGGACTCTTAGAACTGGCTGTGACGCTGCGAAGTCAAGGACGACGAACGGTGATGTTGAATGGTGAAAGTCTACGACGACAGTTAGATTTTTTAAGTCTTCTCAATGTCGTGGAATTTTCGAGTTTAGATTTGGAATTAGTGCGAGGAAGTCCTGAACGACGCCGCAGTTGGTTGGATCGGTTGTTAGTTCAACTTGAACCTGTTTATGCTTATATTTTACACCAATATAACCAAGTTTTGCGACAACGCAATGCTTTACTTAAAAAAAACAGATCTCTATCTCGTTTATCGACAGATATTGAACCCAAATCCTCAAGTTCTGGCTCAGAATTAGCCGTTTGGGATGCTCAACTTGCGGTTACGGGTTCAAGAGTCATCCGACGGCGAGATCGGGTTTTAGAACGGTTGACACCCTTGGCTCAAACTTGGCATCATTTAATTAGTGGGAGTACCGAGAATTTACAACTGAGTTATCAACCGAATGTGCAGGTTTTGTCCGCAGAAAAGACTCGGTTATCGGCGTTATCGCCCCAAGCGGTTCAGCAGGCTTTTTTGCAAAAAATCTCGACTCGGGCGATCGCGGAACAGCAGCAAGGAACGTCTTTAGTTGGCCCCCATCGGGATGATATTTGCTTTGAAATTAATCAAACTCCCGCTCGTCAGCATGGGTCTTCCGGTCAACAAAGAACGCTGGTTTTAGCGTTAAAATTGGCTGAATTACAGTTAATAGAAGATGTGGTGGGTGAACCGCCTTTATTACTCTTAGATGATGTTTTAGCCGAATTAGATATCAACCGTCAAAATCAACTTTTAGAAGCAGTGGGTGATCGCTTTCAAACCTTAATTACAACTACTCATCTAGGTGTTTTTGATGATCAATGGTTGAAAAATACTCAAATTCTGTCTGTACAATCTGGAAAAGTTGACTATTATTTTTAAGTATAAAAACCACAAAGACACAGAGACACAAACTGTACAATCTGGAAAAGTTGACTATTATTTTTAAGTATAAAAAACACAAAGACACAGAGACACAAAGAGGGAATATTCTGGTTGTTTAGGTCTTTTTTATATCAGAAAATATTCTAATGCGTCTTTGTACGGCTATATTTATTCTGTTTATGTTCATACATGAGTTGGTCAGCCAGTGCTAATCCTTGTTCGAGTGAAAAGTCATTATCATTAAAATTACAAGTCTGTATTCCCATACTCATTGAAAGTTTATAAGCTTGATTTTGCTTTTGATTTAACTCATCAATATTTGCTTTTAGCCGGACATAAAAGTTAGATATACTGCCATCTACACCGGATATAAATAAAGCAAATTCATCGCCTCCTAGTCTAGCAATAATATCCGCATCTCGAAAGGTTTGTTTTAAGATTTTGGCGGCATCAACAATGACTTTATCTCCGATTTCATGCCCTAGTGTATCATTAATTTTCTTCAATCCATCTAAATCAGCAAATACAATACAGCATGAAACTTGAGTGCGTCGAGCGATTTTGATTTGTTGTTCAGCTAAGACAAAAAAGCCTCGTCGGTTATAAAGTCCGGTTAATTCATCCGTCAGAGATAACTGTCTGACTTCTGCTTCTGCTTTTAAACGCTCTTGAATTTCCTGTTTTAAACGTTGATTTTGTTCGATGAGTTTTTGCTGCTGTTGTTGGATGAGTAATTGATTTTTTACTCGCATCAACACTTCTTGTTCTTGAAACGGTTTAGTAATATAATCAACACCTCCTAATTCAAAGGCTTGCATTTTATTTTCAAGTCTTTCTAAGGCACTAATAAAAATCACCGGAATCTGAGCCGTTTCTTCTGAAGCTTTTAACTGTTTGCAGACTTCATAGCCATTCATTTCGGGCATATTAATATCGAGTAAAATCAAATTAGGAGGATCTCGATTAACTCCTTGGAGTGCCATTTTTCCATTGAGAGATTTACGAACAATATAGCCCTGTGACTCTAGAATTTTGGCTAACAATCGCAAATTATCGGGGGTATCATCTACGATGAGAATATTCGTTTCTGTCGGAGATCTAAGTAAAGTCGTCATCTTTTTAAAAGTTCGAGTGGTAATCGTTTTTTGTTTAAGATTATTAATAAATAACTGTGTTTAAATTCTCTTATTCTCGGCTTTGAATGAGATTAACAATTTGTTCAAATTGATATTGGTTTGCAAGTGCTGTTAGACGAGTTCCCAGTTGAGCGAATTCAGGAGAAAGTTCATCAACTAATTCAGCGATCGCCATATCATTTCCACAAATAGCCGCATCTTCTAATTTCATCAACCAAGCTTGAGGTAATGAGGCCAAAAGCTGAGGATCAAAATGAGGTTTTGGCTTGCGAGTGTCTGGTTTCCCGTTCCAAGAATGCTCTTGGGATGACTCTTTCCCGAATGCTGAGAACACAGTTTCCTGTTGTTGATAAAGATACTCTAAACCCAAATATTCCGCCATTTTCAGAAATAAAGTCTGTTCACGGAAAGGTTTACTGATATAATCATTACAACCAGCAGCCAGGGCAAGAGCGCGATCGCTTTGGGAAGCTTGGGCGGTGAGGGCGATAATAATACTGGTTTTTCCCTGTTCGATTGCCCTAATTTGCTTTGTAGCTTCGTAGCCATTGAGTATGGGCATCCGAATATCCATCCAGGTTAGATCAGGTAGCCATTCTTTCCAAAGCTGTACTGCTTCTTGACCGTTACTAGCTTCGCGTACTTCTAATCCCAAGTTTGACAGTAATCTGACCATGAGTAAACGATTTTCAGCCCGATCATCCACGACTAAAATGCGGCGATGAGGTTGCCCAGGAGCTAACCCGATCACCAGGCGATCGCTCTGTTCAGGGGTGAGATCGACTCCATCAGTTACGCGAACGGGCAGGGTAAACGAAAATGTACTTCCCTGTTCTATTTTACTCTTGACGGTGATTTCTCCGCCCATCAGTTCTAACAATTTGCGGCTAATGGTTAATCCTAAGCCTGTTCCACTAACAAAACGTTTTCCGGCTTGGGCTTGTACAAAGGCATCAAAAATCGTATTTAATTCTTCTGGAGCAATACCAACTCCGGTATCTTCGACTTCAAACATCAGGGTGTTAGGCTGTTGAAATTCCTGAGTTTGAACTCGTAGTGTTACATTGCCTTTTTTTGTAAATTTAATGGCATTACTGAGAAGATTGAGCAGAACTTGACGAAGTTTTTGAGCATCTGCCACAATAAATTGAGGAACTTCGGGTGCAATTTCAAAACAAAGGTCAAGCCCTTTAGAACTGGCGCGTTCAGCTAACATATTTCGTAGCGAATGCAGCAAGGCAATTAAATCAAAACCCGTTTCTTCTAAGGTGCAATGTCCGGCTTCTATTTTAGAGAGATCTAAGACATCATTAATCAAACTCAAGAGATGATCGCCACTGCGCTGAATAGTTTGTAGATCTTCTTGTTGAGTGGAAGTCAGGGAAGGATCACGAGCCATCACCTGAGTAAACCCGAGAATCACATTTAGGGGAGTCCGCAGTTCGTGACTCATATTGGCGAGGAAGATACTTTTTGCTAAGTTCGCGGCTTCTGCGGCTTCCATTGCTTGTCGGAGTGCTATTTCTGTTTGTTTGCGATCGCTAATATCTTTGTGGGTTCCAATCATCCGTAACGGCTTACCTTGGGGAGCACGGAGGACAACTTTACCATAGTTAGCGACCCATTTCCACTCCCCAGACTTGCAGCGCACCCGATAGTCAAAGTTATAGTTGACGGAGGGATCTTGCAAGTGAGCATTTAGACATTCAAAGACCCTGGATTTATCATCGGGGTGAATCATATTTTCCCAAACCATTGTATTCATAATTAACTCTTCAGGCGGATAGCCTAGCATCTCCTGATAGTAGGAATTGAGGTAAACTTTGCCTGTGATTATATCCCAATCCCAGAGTCCATCTCCAGAGGCTTCGAGTGCGAGTTGCAAGCGTTCTTCGCTCAGTTGTAAAGCAATTTCAGCTTGATGTTGTTGGGTGATATCAATGGCAACTCCTCCAATTAATAAATCTCCAGATAAGTCAGGAATTGGAAATTTATAGACCAAAAAATGACCCAGACTTTTATCTAGACGGGGCGCAATTTCAATAACTTTGAGGACTTGGAGAGTTTTAGCGACGGTCTGAATATTATTAAAATAGTCTTGAGCGATAGAGGGGGGGTAGAGTTCAAAAATCGATTTGCCAATCAGATTATCAGTCGGTAAGTCGAAGGTGCGAAGATAAGTTTGACTGACATAGACGATCACACCATTGGCATCGGTGATCCAAGCAGCAGCCGGGCTATGATTCATAAAAGTCTGAAAACGAGCTTCACTCTCTCGCAGGGCGTTTTCGATCAGTTGTCTAGCGCTAATATCTCGCAAAAAGGTGGTAAAAATCTCCTCGCCATTGAGATTTAGCTTAGAAATAGAGGCTTCTGCGGGAAACTCTGAGTCATCTTTGCGCCGTCCAAAAATTGCGCCTCGCTCTGCCATTTGTCGCCCATGACTTTCAGTTTGACTATATTGGCTAACGTGCTGATGATGAAGATTGGCAAAGCGTTCTGGCATTAACAGGTTGAGGGGTTTTCCTAATACTTCGTCTGCCGTGTAACCAAAAATTTGTTCAGCCCCTTTATTAAATAGGGTGATTTGCTGCTGGCTATTGATGGAAATAATCGCATCGCTAGCAATGTCTAAAATTCCAGCAAACCGGGCTTGAGAAATTTGCAGGTTAATTTCGGCTTTTTTGCGCTCCGTAATATCTTGACCAATCCCCAAAGAATACCCACTTGATAGCCGCACATTTGCCCAAGATGTGTTGATTTGCTTCCCGGTTGCGGTGAGGGTGGTCATATCTCTCCACTGTCCGGTTGCGGCTAACATAAATTCTAAAACACTTTGACAATAAACGGGGTCAGGATAACATCTGGCTAAGATATCTTTTTGTTGCCAGCTTTCGAGGGAATATTCTAAAACTCGTTCAACTTCGGGGTTAATGAATTCTATTTTGCCCTCTGGGTTAAACAAGGTAATCATCACCGGGATATTATTAACAATCGCTTCCAACATTTCCTTTTGATATCGCAGCGCTTCCTCTGTTTGTTTGCGTTCGCTGATATCGCGGCAGATGCAGAAGTTCATGATCTCACCGTCTAATTCGACTCGGTTCCAGCTAATTTCTACATCATATTCTGAACTATTTTTGCGGCGATGTCTCGTCTCAAATAGAGGAATAATTTCCTCTCTACCCAGCATCAGTTTTAGCTCTTCTTTTGTCCACTGAGCATCCCAATCGGCAACATTTAGAGTTTGAGTTTCTTCTAAGGTGTAGCCAATCATTCGGGCAAAACCAGCGCTAGATTGTACCACATTTCCTTGATAATTCATCACAACAATACCATCCATTGAGGTATTAAATAGGGTTTGAGTTCGCAGCAGTTCTTGTTCTAAATTAATTTCGGCTTGTTTGCGGTCAGTAATATCCTTCATAAAGCAGTAATGCCCTATAAATTCCTGCTGTTGATCATAGGACGCAATCATCACCAATTGTTTATAAAAAATCGAACCGTCTAGGCGAATTCCTGTTGTTTCAACTTCGACTCGACCTTCTTTTAGCATTTGCTGATAGGCAACAACTAATTTTTCCAACTCGTCAGGATGTACGGTTTTTTGCCAAGCCATCCCGATCATGTCTTCAGGTTCGTAGCCTGCGATATTCGCATAGTTTTTATTAATATAAAGGTAATATCCTTGAGCATCGAGTTTAGAAATACCTGATAAGGCATTTTCCATCACCTCAGCCATTTCTCGCCGCTCGGCTTCTGCTTTTTTGCGATCAGTAATATCTTCTGAAAAACAAAGTAAATAATCGGGCTGATGCTGCTCATTATAAACGGGAATTTTTACCGTATGCAGCCAACGTCTACCCCGACTATAACTATCAATTACTTCTTCGGGGATATCTTTAATAGTTCTCTTTTCAACAGCTTCTCTATCTTTTTTATTAAAAAAGTTAGCTTGTTCTAGGGGAAAAAAGTCATAATCTGTTTTACCCAGGGCTTGTTCTGCTGATATTCCAAATAACTGTTCACAGGTTTTATTCCAAAACTGAAAGACTCCTAATGTTTCAGGGTGTACATCCTTGACAAAAACCGCCAGGGGTAAATGATCTAATAAAGCTTGTAAGAAATTGCGAGTGTGTTGAATTTCTTCTTCGGCTTGCTTGCGTTTGGTAATATCAATAAAGCTAATCACCACTTGTTTGAGTTCACCGTTTGCCTCAAATTCTGGGTAAGCATTGACTAATACCCAAGTCAGGGGAGGACTGCCTTTATTGATTCCTAAGAGATAATTTTTGAGGGGAGTTTGAGTCGATAAAACCCGATGGATAGGGTATTCTTCAGTGGGCATTCGACTTCCATCTTCCCGGATAAAATACCAAGCTTGATCAATAGCTGTTTTTCCGATCATTTGCTCCATCGATAACCCAAGTAATTCACTAGCTTTTGAATTGCAGAGTAAAATACTTGTATCGGCAGCATGAATCACAAAACCAGCACTTAAATTATTAATCAGTTGTCGATATCGAACTTCACTTTCTTGTAGAGCAACTTCTGATTTTTTCCGTTCTGCAATATTTCGAGCGATTTTTGAGGCACCAATAATATTGCCATTCTCGTCTTTAATCGGAGAAACACTGAGAGAAACATCGATAATCGTTCCATCTTTTTTACGGCGTTTTGTATCGTAGTGTTCAATGCGTTCTCCCTGTATAATTCTTTTTAAAATGTTCTCTTCTTCCGGTTTATAATCTGCGGAAATCAGTTCTTTTCCCGATTTACCAATCATCTCCTGTGCAGTATAACCAAAAATTTTCTCTGCTCCTGCATTCCAGCTTGTAATAATATCTTCTAAATTTTTACTAAAAATCGCATCTTCTGAAGATTCAACAATTGCAGCCAGTCGAGCCATCTCTAATTCAGCCTGTTGTCGCTGGTAAATTTCCCATTTTAACTGGCGATTGACTTTTTTCTGTTGTTTAACTTGGTGATGACGAACTTGGGCTAAATGCACAACTAAAATTAATAACCAAATTAAAATAAAACACCCTAAAACAACAATACTCGATAAAAAAGATTTCGTTTTTGAGATGAATTCAGGTGTTGGGAAAACTTCAACTCGCCAATCTGCACCATAAGCCCTGATAAATACGGTTTTCCGATAGCCAGATTCAGTCGTAAGTCCGGGTTGACGATAGATTAATTTATCTCTCTCATAAATCGCAACTTTATATCCAGATGACACTCTTAAAACACTATCAAATAAACTTTGAAACCGAAAGACACCAACAATAAATCCATCAAAGCGATCTCCGACAAATATAGGTATAGTTGTTATAAATCCTTGACCCCCTTGAGCAAGTGAAATATTCGCAGTTAGAATTACTTGATTGAGATCACGAGCCAACCGTAACGTAATCAGGTGACGCCGCTCCTGACTCAAATCTTGGTTCTGTACGGCTTCATTTCCGACTACTGGAATCACCCAACGGACTTTAAAATTAGAATCAACCCATTCAATAGCCTGATAACCAGAGAAATTATTTATATAGGCGGTAGTATCGGCTTCCCAAAGTTCCCGTGCCGTACCCCCACTGGCTTGCCAACGGTTCGCTATGCGCTGAAGCCCCTGTATCCGAGTTGTGAGTTCTTGATTGAGTTGTAACTGAATGGCATCGGCTTCTTGTTGAATTAACTGATTAATGTGAAGTTCTTCGTTTATGGTGAGTTGTTGCCAGAGAAAAAAAACCGCTACAGAAGCCAGTACACCCAGCAACAAAGGCAGCAGTTTTTGAAGAGGTATTTGACATAAAGTTCTCATGGGGTTGAGTTTAGTCATAGAGCAAAAAACTGATTGCTATAGCAGAAGTCAGGAGACAGGAGACAGGAGACAGAATTGAAACCTTTATCATAAAAGGATTTGACAGAAAAACAGTGTCCTAATCAACTCTTTCTCTGCTATAGATCACTATATCTAAGATATCTCAAATTCATTAGGCTACATTTCGGAGCTTAATGATTCGAGATATCGTCAAGCATAGTGCGGATCGTAAATCAATGCAGAAAGATTAACCCCAAAATCGAGCAATAAATATTTATCAAAAGTCAATTTAACAGTTAAGCTAACACGGATGAAGTTTGTTTTTTGAGTTCGATTTGAGTCGCTAAATTCCCCGATAACAATGAACCCCATCTGTTGAGATCATAAACAAACATCGGTTCCCAACAGTGCCGACAAAACCAATAAACTTGTTTATCGTGAATTTGGCGAATCATTGGAGTTGAGCAACAGGGGCAGTCTTTCATAAAAACCTCGTTTTTTAAGGGTAGAGTGATGTAATTGATAGGGATTTTAAACTTTGTTTGTTCTGTTGAGTTAGCAACGATTTCACTCTAAAACTCAAAAATAAAAATTTGGTAAAAAATACAAAGTTGTTAAAAAGCGATCCAAATCTCAATATTTCTTAAAAAAACAGTGATCAGTTATTAGTCTTAGGGGGCGGGTTTTTACAGTTTACAGTTTACAGTTTACAGTTATCACTGGTTACTGGTCACTGGTCACTGTTTACTGGGGGGCGGGTTTATAACAGTTTTGCATGGGAAGATATAGATTTGTTCGGAACCCGCCCCTACAACACTGGTCACTGGTTACTGGTTACTGACAACTGTTCACTGTTCCAGCCCAACACTTTAGCAATTTTAACAGGAAGTTGGCGGAGATCGAAAGGATTGACAACGACGATTTGGACTTGATACTGTTGGAGCAGTTGCCAATCAAACCATGTGGATCGCATCGTGGGGAGTAATATAGGAATACTCTCAGTTTCGGGTTGAATTCTCAATTTTTTTGCCATCAAGAATACCTCATTTTCACAGAAGCAAATATCCAAAATAATGGCATCAACTGGATAGAGTTTAACTTGTTCTACTCCTTCTAAAAGCGAATTCGCCAACTGCACCTTCCAGCCCGTCAAATCTGTTAGACATAACTGGATGATATCCCCTGTATTCTGTTCGTTGTGAATCACTAAAATCGTTTTAGTGGTCATTTTAACCACTGATAAAGCCTTCATTGTATTCGTTAATTATTAAATTTTGGGGCATAAATTGAGGATTTTCTTAGGGTGAATAGAATTTTTCGCTGAAACTTCTATCCGAAGATTCACCAACGACACTGTTTAATCCAGGAAAATAACTCATTTCAACCGCCTTATCTGGATAGAACCGTTCTGCTCTACATGACAACAGCCTAGACAGCAACGGTAAAAAATTGGTAAAGATTTGATCCTCGTTACAAAACTTTGTGATCAAGGAGGCAATCATGCAAAAGGCAATCATGCAAAAGGCAATCATGCAAAAGGCAAGAGGGAGTTAGGGGTTAGGATAACTGTAAACTGTCTTCACTGGTCACTGGTAACTGTTCACTGTAAACTGTAAAAGCTGTTCACTGTAAACTGTAAAAGCTGGTCACTGTAAACTGTAAAAGCTGTTCACTGTCAACTGTCTTCACTGGTCACTGGTCACTGTAAACTGTAAACTGTAAAAGCTGGTCACTGGTAACTGTTCACTGTAAACTGCAAAAGCTGTTCACTGTAAACTGTAAACTGTAAAAGCTGGTAACAGGTCACTGTAAACTGTAAACTGTAAAAGCTGGTAACAGGTCACTGTAAACTGTAAACTGTAAAAGCTGGTAACAGGTCACTGTAAACTGTAAACTGTCTAACCCCAGCCTAATATTTCGGCGACTTCTTCGGTGAGAGTCATGGCTTCGATGGGTTTGGTGATCACGCCTGCAACGCCCATTTTAGAAAATTTAGCCCGATCGCTGGGTAACACTTTTGCGGTTAATAATATAACCGGAATAGATTGGGTAACGGGATTAGACTGAAGCTGTTCAAATACCATAAACCCATCCATTTCCGGCATGGAAACATCTAACAAAATAGCATTGGGTTGTTCTGTTTGTAAAATTCGTAAACATTCTTTTCCTGATCCGGCGGTTAATGTTTGCCATCCTGCTAGATCTTCTAAGCATAATTGTACCAGTTCTCTGAGATGTTCTTCATCATCAACGACGAGAATTTGTCTGTTTGTCATCTGATATTCTCCGAGGGTAAGGGTAAAGTAAAGAAAAACGTACTACCGACACCTAAACGACTTTCTACCCAGATTTTTCCATCATGTCGTTCGATAATACTCTGACAAATTGTTAATCCTAAGCCAGTTCCTCCTTTTTCACGGGAGTCTGACGCATCAACTTGTTGAAATCGTCCAAAAATGGTTTCTAGCTTATCAGCAGGAATACCTCGCCCCTGATCGCTCACCTTGAATAAAACACAGTCGATTTGAGATTCAGCAGTCAGATGAATGGTAGAGTGGGCTGGAGAGAATTTTATCGCATTACTGAGTAAGTTTGTCAAGGTTTGAATAATCGCATCGGGTGCCGCCCAAACTTGAGCATCGGTTGGGGTAAATGTCAAGGTAATTTGCTGTTGAGTGGCGATCGCTTGTATTCCATCTATGGCTTGTTGGATCAAATCTGCGGCTTTAAAAATCGTTTTTTCGAGAATCGTTCGCCCTGACTCTAAACGCTCTAAATCGAGAATATCATTAACTAGATTGACTAAGCGATTGGTATCAATTAGGGCTATCTCTATCATCCGTTTAAACTTGTCGGGTTTTTTATCATAAATCCCGGTTTTTAAGAGTCCCAGTGACATTTGAATTGCGGTTAATGGCGTCCTAAGTTCATGGCTAACAATGCCAATAAATTCATCTTTGATTAGTTCTATTTTTTGTCGTTCAGTAATATCTTCGCCAATGCTGATCGTACCAATCACTTTCCCCTGTGAATCTTGCAGTCGGGTATTATTCCAAGCAATAAATTTTTCTTCCCCCGATTTCGACAAGATTGAATTTTGATAATAGGGATGAGCATTTTGAGTCAATATTTCCGGGAAAATCGTTTCCAGCCTTTGTTGTTCTAAATCCCGGAAAAAGTTTTTAAACCAATTTTTTCCTAAAACTTCTGCGTGAGTGTATCCAGTTATATTTAAGAAAAAAGGATTGACATAGTTAATACTTCCCTGAAGATCAAGTTCGACAACAATTAACTGTACATGATCTAACAATGATCGCCAACGTCGTTCTGATTCTCGTAATATAGCTGTTGTTTGTTGGCGTTCATGGAGTTCGATTTGCAGTTGGGTATAAAGTTCTGATTGTTGAATGGCGATCGCCAGTTGATTACCTATTTTTTCTAGGAGTTCGACTTCCCATGATTCCCAGTTTCGAGGCGATGAATTTTGGTAAATAGCAAATAAACCCCAAAGATTTTCTCCTGAAAATATCGGGACGATAACATAACTTTTAGCTTGAAACTGTTCTAAAAGTTCGATATGGCAGGGCTGAAGTTCGGCTTTATAAATATCAGAAATTACAAAGCTTTCGTGATTGCGAAAACGCCCTCCTTCTGTTTCCTGTAAATAGGTGTCTTCCCAAACTTTGCTTATTCCATTTTCTACTAATTTTACCCAATTTTCCTGAACTGATTCTACAATAAAATCACCACTCCAATCTAGATTAAAACGGTAAATTGCCACTCGATCTGTTTGTAAAGTCTGTCTCACTTCAGTAACTGCCGTATTGAGAATAATATTGAGATCCAAAGATTGGCGGATGGCTTGAGTAATGCTAAAAAGTAACTGTTCTTGTCGGGCTTGTTGTTGTAAGATTATTTCGGTTTGTTTGCTATCGCTAATATCAAATACCGTTGAACGACTCATCAAATAGTTTCCGGCTTGATCTTTAATTGCTGTGGCATTGACACTCACCCATAAAATATTACCCGTTTTAGTAATCAGTTCAAATTCTATGTTATTAATAACACCCTGTTGTTTAAAGCAGTTAAAGTTCTTCTGAAAAACCTGTTGACTTGCGGCGGTAATCAGCTCAAAAAACTTGATTTTGTGTAGGATTTCCTGACGGGTATAGCCAAGCCAATTGAGTTCTGTATCATTAATTCTAACGATTGTTCCTGCTGCGTCTAGGGAGTGATAACCACAGGGAGCATTATTGTAGAGATCTTCGACTTCTCGGCTATATTGTTGTAAGGCTAATTCTGCTTGTTTGCGTTCGCTAATATCGTTGTTAATTTCAAGAACCTTAATCGGTTCTCCTGCATTATCTTTTTGCAAAACCCAACGACTTAATACTGTTATTGGGCAATTATCTTTGGTGAAATGAATCAGTTCTCCTTCCCAAAACCCCTGTTCTAACAATTGTGTTTGTATCTCGGCTAACGGTTGATCAAATTGTGTCTTCAAAAGAGTATGAGTCTCTTGTCCCAATGCTTCAGCTTTTTTCCAACCATACATGAACTCAGAACCTTGATTCCAAAACGTGATCTCTGAGTTGAGATTCCAAGTGATAATACTATCATGGGCAAGGTCTAAAAGTTCCGCTTGTTCTGCTAATAATTGGGAGGCTTGTTCTTGTTCCTGTAAGCTAACTAATAGGCGCTCATTGAGTTTTGTGAGTTGTGTTGTTCGTTCTATTACCCGTTGTTCAAGTTCAGAATTCAGTTGTTGTAGGGCAATTTCTGCTCGTTTGCGCTGGGTTAATTCAGTCTGTACCTGTTCAAATAAATCAGATTGCTGAAGCGCTATGCTAACCACAGAGGCGATTTGTTTCAATAAATCAATTTCAGAATCTTCCCACAACCGAGGGGATCTACAGTGGTGAGCCGCTAATAATCCCCATAATTCCTCACCTTTGAGAATCGGGACAACCAGATTCGCTCTAATCTTAAATTGTGCTAAAAATTCTATATGACAGGGGCTAATATCAGCCTTGTAAATATCAGATTTTGCCGTCACTAAACCTTGTTTAAACGGTTCAACATATTTTTCCCCAATACAAGGATCGTAAATATCAAAAGGTAAAATCGCCATTGTTTGATCGACAACAGACTCAACCTCAACGGTTCCCCCCCAGTTAACACTAAACTGAAAAATAATCACCCGATCCACTTGAAGAAACTCTCGCACTTCATCAACAGTAGTTTGTAAAATATCCTGTAAATTGAGCGATCGCCGAATACGTTGTGTCATATCCAGGATCAGGCGTTGTTGCTCAAATTGCTGTTGCTGTAAAATTTGGGCTTGCTTGCGTTCATTAATATTTAAAATCGTTCCTGACATTCGCACAGCTTGACCGATGGTATCATAAAAAGCGTGTCCTCGTCCTTCCATCCAGTGAATGCTACCATCAGGCCAAATCACCCGAAATTCATGGTGGTAGGTGCTGCGAGTTTGTAAAGCCTGCTGTACGGCTTGATTTAATCCTGGGCGATCATCGGGATGCAAACATTGATCAAATGTCTCATATTTGCCATCAAATGTACCGAGAGTTAACCCCAATAACTGTTCATGTTCCGGCGACCATTTAATCTCTCCTGTCACCAGATTCCAGTCCCATAGTCCCATCTGTGCTGCTGACAGGGCCATCCGCAATTGTTCGGCGTTTTTTTGGGCTAATTGTTGGCTGAGTCGTTCAACCTTTTTTTTGCTATTTTTAAGATTTCCTGTTACAAAGTTAATCACCATCCCAACAGTCAGAAAAAGAGTTAACTGTAATAGATCCTGTGGGTTTGTTATCCAATTCTGATGAAGGGGAACCCGAAAAAAATAACTGATTGCTAGAGTTGACAGGAAAACCGCAACTATTCCGGGTCGAAAACCGCCATACCAACTACTGATAATAATAGCGATGTAAAAAAGCGGACTAATAATTGGTGACAGAAGGGGTTTTAGCCAGAGTGTCAGTAAAAGGGCAATGGCTGTTAAGCACAGGGCAACTGCGTAAGGCAAGGGTTGATTGGGTTTCATGTTTGTTGTTGCGCTAAAGCGCTTCATTAGAGAAAGTAGAAACACCACAAAGACACAAAGGTAGAAAGAGGGTGAATTTTTCTCACAAAAAATGTCTATCTTGGGCTTTTATACTGCTATGATATCTATGATTTCACCATTAAGATGTAAGTTTTCAACTTTATTAATAAGTTATTGACGATTTTTCATGCAAATTTTTTCTACCTTTTGCGATCGCGTTCAATGCGACTGAGTACCCGTGCTACAAGTTCTGGCCCTAATATGGGTTTGGTAATAAAATCATCCGCACCCGCACTAAAGGCTTGTTGCAGGGAGTCTGCATCGGTGCAAGCCGTTACTACTAAAATCGGCAAATCTCCCCACTGGGTATCTTGTCGCACCACTTGACACAATTCTAATCCACTAACTTCGGGCATTTCTAGATCTAATAGGATTAAATCAGGCGAAGTTATCAGTAATTTTTCCCAAAAATGTTGGGGTTCATTTAACGGAATGACTTCTAAACCCCAAGGTGTTAATATTGTGGATAAATGAGTTAAAATAACAGGATCATCATCAACAATTAAGACTTTTGCGCTTAAAGGTTGAGTTTTATTTAAAACACGGGTAATGGCTTGAAAAATTTGTTCAGGGGTAGCGGGTTTATGTAAAAATTGTTTGGCGCCTAAACGAGAAACGGCTAATCGATCGGCGAGGCTATCTCGTCCCGTAAAGACAATAATCGGAAGATTGGGCAATTTTTCGGTAAGTTCTCGCAGTAGGATTAATCCATCTTCTTCGGTTGTCGGAAAGCTTAAATCGAGTAAAATAACATCAGGTGTGGAACGTGTAAGATAGGAACGAGCTGTGCTACAATTGGGTGCAATCTTGATGTGAAGTCCCCAGGCTATAGATTCGCTTTGCAGTTGTTCTGTTAAGGCTTGATCATCATCAATGACTAAGACTTGAGAGTTGGAAACCATCGCCACTAAAGAAGCTTTGGCAGGCATCGGAGGTTTAGCCCACTCTTGTTTTAACGCGGTAACTCCTTGGGAAAACTGGGTAATTTCTTCAGGCGTAAAGGGAGGATTATTCCTCAAAAAATGTTCGAGAGTTCGGGCAATTTTTGAAGCTTCAGGATATCCAAAGGATGCCATTGAACCTGCAAGTTTATGGGCTTCCTGTTGGGCTGTTTGGTGTAATTCTGGTTCTATATTTCCCGCTAAAAATGCGATTTTTGCCTGTTCTAATACAGCGACTCGTTCGTTAAACATACCCCGAAAGCGTTCCAGGAGTTTGTCAAGATTTAATTGCTTATTTTGAGGACTATGATGTTCTGAAGTATTATCATCAGAGGATACAGCTATGGGGCGAGGTTTGAGGCGATATCCCATCCCATAAACGGTTTCGATTATTTCTTCGCTTAAACCGCCTGTTTTGAGTTTCTTTCGGACATCTTTAACGTGAGTAATAATGGCGCGATCGGTGGGAGCATTATCAAATCCCCAAAGTCGATCTAAAATCGCATTACGACTAAAAATCCGTTCAGGATTTCCCAGAAACAATTTTAACAAATTATATTCAGTTGCGGTGAGCGAAATCACCTGATCATTAAACGTAACTCGCCCCGAATGTAAGTCTAAACAAAGCTTTCCCCAAGTTAAAATATCCGATGGATTTTGAGGTAAATTTTGAGTTAAAATTGCACCACTTCGCCGCAATAAAGTTCGCATTCTGGCTAATAAAACATCCGGTTGATAGGGTTTGCTAATATAGTCATCGGCACCCGCATCAAAGCCTGCTATAATATCAGTATCAGAATTTTTAGCGGTTAAAAGTAATATCGGTTTGGAATAACTGTGCGATCGCAGTTCTCGCACGACACTAATTCCATCTTGTTTAGGAAGCTGTACATCGAGTAAAATTAGGTCATATTCGACCTGTGTTGCCAGGCTGAGTCCGGCTTCTCCATCGCTTGCTAACTCAACAATATAGTGATTGGCTTCTAACACTTTTGTTAAAGCTTCACTCAGTAAGGAGTCATCCTCTACCAATAGAATTTTGATCGGAGATTTTTTCATCGGACTCAACCGCAACTTATTACTGTTCCATTCTCTAATATTTTTCCGGCATGAAACACACTCAGATTACTGCCAACAGTATCCTCTCTGGAAAAAACCCTAAAGTTCGCCTGAACAATACAAGTCGTAAAACAATCAGCTTATTAAGCTAGAACGGTAGGATTGAGGTTATCGAGTTTCAAGTGAGGTTCGTCGAGAAATTAACCGACGATTAACAGAAGCTAAATTATCTGTTTAAGGAGTCTCTATTGATGCTGACTTGCAGATACTTCCCTCTGTTCAGTGTTGTGTTGAATATCCCAGAGGGAACGATAATGTCCTCCATCGGCGAGTAAATCTTCGTGAGTTCCTTGTTCAACCAATCGACCTTGATTCAAAACAAAGATACAGTCTGCCGGCATCGCTGCTTTGAGTTGATGAGTAATCATAATCACAGTATGTCTACCAGCTAGGGAGGTAATGGTTTGATTAATCGCATCAGCTATCTCAGCCGAAAGACTACTGGTCGGTTCATCGAATAACAGAATAGGCGGACGATGAAGCAATGCTTGAGCGATCGCCATTCGCTGGCGTTGGCCCCCAGATAACTGTCCTCCTGCTTCGCCAACTACGGTTTGGTAACCCTCTGGTAAACTCAAAATAAAGTCATGGATTTCGGCCTCACGAGCAGCAGCAGCAACCTCTTCCTCTGTAGCTTCTGGTTTAGCGATGCGGATATTATTCATAATCGTGGTGTTGAAGAGAAAGGTTTCTTGCAGTACAATCCCCATCTGCGATCGCAAAGATTTCTGCGTCAGTTGACGTAAGTCCTGCCCATCAATCGTTATCCGTCCCTCAGTGGCATCGTAGAAACGCATCAGCAGGTTAAACACCGTACTCTTACCCGCACCACTCGAACCCACAAATGCCACAAATTGTCCGGCTTTTATCGACAAATTAATGTCGTGCAATTGACGCTGTGCATTGTTATAGCTAAAAGATAAATGCTCAAAGCAAATTATCTTCTCAAACGAAGTCAAAGCATGAGCATCAACAGCATCAAGAATTTCAATCTGTTGCTTAAATACCTCGTCAATTCGTTGCATCCCAATACTGGCTTCAAACCAGCGACCAATCCGCATATTAACCAATTGACCTAAGAGGTCATACATACTATGAGAAATCGTGAAGAAAGTGATCCAGGTTCCAAGCGTAATTTGGTTGGAGAGAACGTAAACGCCTCCAATTCCCATCACCCAAGCATCAAGCAAATAAGCGGAGAATGTGACTGCATACTTAAACACAAGAAAGCTGAATACAGCCTCGGTTTTCTTGTCCTCAAGTTTTCTCAACTCATCACTAAAATAACCTGTAAATAAAGCCTGTAAGCCATATCCTGAGATCGTCGGTCTGGCACGAATTCCCTCTTGTACCGCATCCACCATTAAGGCATTCTGGTTAATGGCATCCAGACCTCGCCGAGTCATATTAACCGTCAAATACAGAGTAATGGGTAGCATTATAACCATAGGCAAAGTACCCAGTAGGGTTAAAGTGCCACTAATGCGAATCATCATCCCCACATTGACGAGGATCATCACGATTTCACCGACACTGCGAACCATTTCTTGACCTAAAATCGGCTCTATTTTATAAATATCTACAGAAAAGTGAGTTAACAAATTTCCGAGTCGAGCCTGTTTATGGAAGTTTTGTGAAAGGGTTTGCAGTTTGACAAACAAGTCGTGTCGGATATCATTGGCAACGCGGCTAGAAACGCGAGCCGATAAACGACTCCCTAATATGTATAAGCCAAAAGCTATAGGTAATAGAATAGCCAGTTGGATTGCTGAACTGATCAACACAGTGGCTCCTTGATCAATCGCCCTGCCTAGCTTATGAGCAGCAACGAGTTGGTACGCAGGTATACCCATCAAACAGATAGCACTAACTGTCGCAATCACCACATAAGGAGACCAGTAAATCCAGACGTATCTGAAGAATAAGTAAAAACGACTCGTGAACTCTTTTACTAATAAACTCCAATTACCGAAGTTGACTTTCTGATCTTTCTGGGGCAGTTCATGCCCTTGCCAGGGTGAGCAATCTTTCAGTTGAGAGGGGATGTGCTGAAGTTTCTCAGATGCAGGCACCCAACGATCCACAGAGAAAAGTTGAGTAAAGCGTGCGATCGCTTGACGAAGGGGGGAAACTGAATTTGAAATATCTGTTTTCTTACAATCAATTGACTGGCTTGAGGATTGTCCGCGAAAGTAGCATACCAAGCCCCAACAACAAACAACTGCAAGAGCTACAGCCAATATTGTCGGGGAAGGGGAGATGAAGCTCTGATAATCCATCCTAATTTAGTCTTTTTCTGGTGGGGTTTTCAGTAGATTGAGTTGGTGAGAGTCTTCACCCCGTACTACAATGCAAGGAATGGGATTGCCAGCAAAATTTTTGATTTCAACATCAGGTCTTGCAAAGCGAGCCACAAGACCAAAGCGAGTTCGAGTGTCATTATTTCGACTAACACCATGCCAAATTCCACCTCTTGTAAAGCAGTATTGACCTGCTTTCATTTCTATCGCTTTAATTTGATGAGGTGCGTTTTCTGGGTGCATTTGATCGGCTAACCTCAGCAGACTACTCGCATCGGTGAGATCGCACTCTCCTGCTTCTTCTAAAGCCGGGAGATCTGCTTCATATTTGTGGGTTCCGGGGATAACGAGGAGACAACCCGTTTTCATCGTCATATCGGTCACAGCAATAGAGGTATGAACCCCTTTGATCCAACCATTGATGACATCTATATGCCAAATTTGACCTGTCTTTTTGACAATATGACCATCATGCCCTGGTTCTCTGACTATCGTTTCTGCCATCCAAAACAGGAGATTTGAGCCTAGAAAATCAGCAACATCATCCAAAATCTGAGGTTCTGTAGAGAGGTCATAAACCAACTTAGAGGTAATATGAGCTATCCTGCGATCCATAACAGGGCTTTGAGGCGACTCAGTGGAAGTTTCTTCAGCTTGAGAGTTTTCTATCTCTTTACTCATGGCATCACGCAGAGCAACTAAACTAGCAGTTTGACCCAGCGTAAACGGGCCAACAAAGCCTTCTTTGTCGAAGAAAGAGACTTTCTGCTCAGTTTTATTTAGGTTAGTTTGACTAGAACTATATGTTTGAGAAGATCCAATCGATTGCATAATTAAATTCTTCCTCTCATGAACGTGATTGTGCAAGCATTCAAACGGCTTAATTCTACACCTGATTACAACTTGCCCCTGTCTATTTTACTAAATTTAACAGGCTAATACTGGTCTTTACGTTAATATAGCTTGCTCAATCATATCAACAGTTTCTTAAACACTCCCTAATTTCCTAAATGCTGTGAATGTAAATTACCCCCCTTCTCCCTCCTTCAGCTTTATTATTGTAGTAGTAGGCATAATTATCACCGTAAATCGCTTCGATATTTGGCTTGATCCATTCAAACGTGTAGTCTTGCCCGTTATAGGAGTCGTAACCGAACTCAGGACAGTTAGGAACTTTCCAGTCATGGATAACAATGACTGGCTTGATTTCTGCCTCAGCAATTGCCTTTAGTTCATCAAGCAATGGTGTATATACCTTGGAGTGTGCATCAAGAAAAAACAAAATATTTCCATGATCTAGCTTAAGTAAATCCCTGATTATATTTGGACTACTCCCCTCCATTATAGTAACATTGGTTGAGTCCTTTAGGAATTCTTTGGCTTCTGTAACGTTGTCAGAATCTACTTCTATTGTATAAATTTTCTCGGCAATTTGAGCCAATCTTTTGGTTGTACCCCCTAGAAAAGTTCCGGTTTCAATTATCGTTTTTATCTCATATTTACCAACGAGTTTTTTGATTTCTTCTTCAATATAAAAATCACCTTCAAAACCCCTAAGGTTACGTGTTATATATTCTTGAGTTTTTCCAGATTTTTGCATGGCTACTTATATCTTTACTTTGCTAAGTGAGTATACAAATTGAACGATTCTTTGATCCATTAAGATGGGTTTAAAGAGCCTGACTGAAAGTGTCCTGAGCTTGATAGTCTTCTACCGTTTTACTCATGGCATCACGTAGAGCAACTAAACTAGCTGTTTGACCCCGGGTAAATGGGCCTACAAAGTCTTCTTTCTCGAAGAAAGCGAACTCGATTTAAGTTAGTTTGACTAGAACTGTATGTTTCAGAAGAGCCAATCGATTGCATAATTAAATTGTCCCTCTCACAGATGGAGGTATACAAACAGTCATTTATCATTTTACTGAAAATCAGGCAAACCCGTACAAAAACTTTCAAAACGTTTGGAATAATGGGCGTTTGACTCGCGTGATATCTTTATAAAGCCAGAGATAATACTTTCTCTAGCTTCAACGGATCTACCCATGTTTGCCAATCTGAACTGACATTCTCCCCAAAAATATGCCAGTGAGTATGTCCCAGAAAACTGGAAATGATTCGAGATGAATGATGCCAGTAGTCTTTGTTATAAATTTCTATGATAGTTGTCCCTGAGCGGCAAAAAATTTGATTATATATTCCCGCCCCATGAGGACCCAGGACAACCTCAGCCTCGGAAAAGAGAGCGATCTGTTCAGCGAAGCTCATTCTTTCACAGTGTATGACTTCAAAGTTATAATTTTTCAAAACCTGTAAAATCTCCTCTTCGTTAACTATTTTTCGTGAAGATTGAGAGCGAGAAATATAGAGCCGTCTAGAAGCTAAGTTATGGTCTTTAGTCGCTCTAACAGAAGAGAGTAATTTGTCTCGTATCGTTAAAATATGCTTTTTACTGGGTCTACCGGGATTTTGTGCTGCATGACACAGAATTAGTTTTTCAACCTGGAAGCCCTGTTCTGAAATGGGAAGGGTTTGATTTTCTTTAATTCCTAATAGTTTGAGAGAATCTAGAATATAGTGTGGTGAACTTTCAGGAATAATAAACTTTAAATCGGCTTTGACGCTATCATTGAGTGATGCAATTAAAGAAAGTTTTGGCAAGCAATCCATCAACCAGTGAGCAAAATTTAGGGTATAACTCCAGTAAGATAGAAGCGATACATAAGTTCCTGAAAGTATTTTACTAGGGTTAAACTGATTTTTTATTTGTTCTGGATTTAAACAAATTTCCGGGTTTTGACTGTCTAGAGATTGACGGATAATTTCCATATCATAAGTCAGAGTTAGTCCCATTTTGTTAACAATAAAAGCATTGGGAATAACACAGATAAAAGTCTCGTCTATTTCGTAATTGGTAACGCAATGAAGATGATAAAAATATTCTTCTCTACCGAGTTTAGTGCGTTCTTCAGCCGGCTGTGTTAGAAGTTCGGCCCAATCTTGAATAACGTATAGGAGATCTTCTTCGACGGTGTTGGAAGGGTAGCTCATCTGAATGCTTGGGGGAGTGACAACCTCAAACAGCCATCCATTTTTTTTTGCCAGTTCTTTGAGATTCGTATTAATAGTCAGCATCTTGAATTTCTTTAGGAGGATCTCTCTAGTTTTAACTCATACACATTCCATAATCTCCAACTTAGCCCAGAGAAACGTACATTCTTGACATCATTGCGAATAGCCGAGAACGAGAGAGGATTGACAAGGTAAATAAAGGGGAGATATTCCTGGGCTAAAATTTGAGCCTGACCATAAATTTCTCGACGCTTCTGTTCATTTAACTCTTGACTGCCCTGAATATAGAGGTCGCTGATTTTTTGTTCCCAGTCGGGAATCACTCTTCCCTTCAAAGGAGCGCCGTAAAAGACGTTCTGGTTGAAGGTATGAACACTCCCATCGATTGACCAGATTCTACGGCCATTATCCGGTTCTACGCCACCGCCGACGAAGTGCATGATCTGTGCATCCCAGTCGAGAGTCTTTAAGACTTTCCTGATAAAAGTATTGAACTCAAGTTGTTGCAAGTCTACAGTCATACCGATGTTGGCAAGATCTCGCTTAATTTGAACTCCGATTTTGACTCGAATTTGGTTGTCGCTACTGGTCAGCAGGGTAAAGCGCACAGGGTTGCCGTCAGCATCCTCCAGTTGTCCCTGAGTATTATATCGGAATCCCCCCTGCTTTAACAGTTGTCTGGCACGATCAAGATCGTAGTTGTAAGTGGGTAGCCCTTCTTCTGGGGAGAGGTAATAGGGACTTTGTTTATAGATGGGGGAATCGTGGGGCGTGCCTAACCCCTGAAAGATATTATTAATCATGGTAGAGCGATCGATGGCATGGGCGATCGCTTGGCGAAATTCCAGGGTATTAAACCAGCGAGACTTAATCGGGTCTACCAGAGGTTTTCCTTCACGGGTAGCCTGATTCAAATTGAACGTGAGTAAATGGGTAGCCGGTGCCGGTCCGCCGTTGTAGATCGTGAAGTTTCCTTTTTCTTCTTCCCGCTTCATCAGTGAAAAGAAACTACTCGGAAGGTTGATCATATCCAATCCACCAGAGCGAAACTGTATCAGTGCATTATCAGTCGATCCGACAATCGAGATTACGATGCGTTCGATATAAGGTTGGGGGTTGCCCTGATCATCTTTGCGCCAATAGTAGGGATTGCGCTCCAGAATGATTCGCTCTTCGGGTTGGAATCTCAACAGGCGATAGGGGCCATTGGTAATCAGTTGTTCTGGCGGGGTATCGGTTCCCCAGGCTAATAAAAATTCGGGCAAGCCCTTTTCATCAGTCCTATTGACAGTATCTTCTAAGGCGTGTTTGGGTAACAGCTTAACTTTCCCCGCATACCGCAACAGGGGAGCAAAGGGTTCTGGACTGATAAATTTGACTTGGTTGGGACTAATTTTGCGAACTTGGGGAAACTTCCCGGCTTGACCAATCCGAAAAACATCTTGCTCCCCGTTAGGAATGTTTTCGTTAAAGTAGATTTTATTGAAGCTAAAGACGACATCATCTGCTGTAAGTGGCTCTCCATCTGACCAGCGCACGTCCGAGCGGAGGTTAAAGATAATCTGTTGTTGGTCGTCGGAAATTCTCCAAGACTCGGCGATGCCGGGTTCTAGTTCTCCTGTTTCTCCATTTTCTGTAATCAGTCCTTCATAGATCAACCCTAGCATCGCATGGGGATCGAGGCTCATAACGGGGTTGAAGGTGGCTGGACTATTCAGTTCGCTAGTGACTAGATAAGGAATTTTGTCAGTTTCGGTTATGAACCCATTAGGGAGGCAGCCTTGGAAGACGACTACTATTGCTATTACCCCAGGCAGAAGTCGGAGAAATACTCTCGGCCACCTGATTCGACGTAGATATATTAAAATTGTGTAGATTCGTATAGAACCCATTGAAGATCGATTGGTATAAATGAGGAAAGCTAAGTTAAACTACTCGAATTACTATTTTACCTATCTTCCGCAAGAATGCTCCCGTCATAATCTTTGATTTGACGGTGAGATGAATTGCGGTCAACCGATTTGTTTATAAGTCTATCATCTCTTTATAAAATTTGCTATAATTGTTGATAAGGAGGTGATCAAGTGTTAGTAATAGAAGCCCAACTCAAAGGAACACAAGCGCAATACTCAAAACTAGATGAAGCTATTCGTACAGCACAGTTTGTCCGGAATAAATGTCTACGTTATTGGGAAGAAAATCCAAATGTAAGTCGTAACGATTTGCAAAAATATTGTGCTGTACTTGCTGATAACAAAGAGTTTCATTGGGTTAATAAGCTCAATTCACAAGCTCGTCAGTCTGCTGCTGATAGAACTTGGCAAGCAATA